>CAYZFV010000377.1:0-11002 GCA_964477765.1 uncultured Candidatus Kuenenia sp. | reverse complement strand
GGCGGGGGGGGGGGGGGGTGGCGGGGGGGCCCCGGACCCCCCCCGCCGCCGCCGGCAAGGCGCCGCGCTGGTTTGCCTCCGTCACCACGGGCACCCGTCTCCGCGATCGCATCACCGAGGCAGCACGGGTCGACGCCGCGGAGGCCGCGGTTCGACTTCAGGGGGTGCTTGTCGGCCCCGACCGGCAGACCACGTGCTGTGTGATCACGCTCCATCCCCTCGACGACCCGGCCCGACGCGAGGCGTATGCGTGGGTGCAGGCGGCGGCGGCCGAGGCGGCCGGCCTGAGTGTCACCGCGCTGCGGCTCACCGGCGATGCCGTGATCGGCGTGGCGATCGACGTCGAAAATGAGCGGACGGCCGGCACCTGGTCAAACCTGGCGATGGGAGTGGGGCTGCTCGTTGCCTGCCTGTCGCTCGGCAGCCTCCGCCTGGGCGTGATGGTGATCACCGTAGCGGGCATCTGCTCGATCGCGACGGAAGCGGTCATCTGGTGGACCGGCGGCACGATGAACATGCTCGTGTCGCTCGTGCCCGTGGTGACGTTTGTCCTGGCAATCTCGGCAGCTGTTCACCTCGCGGCCTATTGGGCCGAAGAGGCGGCGCGGGTGGGAATGCACACCGCCCCGACAGCGGCCGTCGCGATCGGCTGGCAGCCCGGCTTCGTGGCCACGCTCACCACGGTGCTCGGTCTGGGATCGTTGTGCGTGAGCCAGGTGCGGCCGGTCTGGCAATTCGGCCTCTACGGCGCCCTTGGCGCCGGCATGGCGTATTGCGTCGTGTTCACACTCCTGCCGGCGCTGTTGCAGCTGTTTCCGCCCCGCCAGATCGCCGATCACGGGGCCGAACAGTGGCCGAGGTTTACGGCGGCCGTCCGCCGTTTTGTCTCGTGGCACCGGCTGTCGACGCTCGCCTGCCTGGCGGCGATGGTGCTGACCGCGGCAGGCCTGTCACGGATTCGCACCGAGGTGCGGCCCGCCCGCTTTCTGCCGCCGCAAAGCCTGTGGATTGCCGACCTGGAGTGGTTCAACGACCATGTCGCCCCGTTTCAGACCGTCGATGCGGTGCTCGCCTTCGACGCACCTCACACGGGCCTCGGTGATCGGGCGGCGCTGATCCAGGAGGTAGAGGCGCGACTGGCGGTGCTCGGCGACGTGGCGGGAAGTCTGTCGGCCGCGACCTTTCTTCCGGACGATCTGCTGGGGTTTGGTGACCGCGGCCAGGTGCGGTCGGTGATTCGCCGCGGGGTCATCGACGGCCGGCTGCGGCGCAGCATGGCGACGCTCACCGATTCGGGCATGGTCGCCGATCCGGGCGACCGCCAGCTCTGGAGGATCTCGCTGCAGGTGGCGAATTTCACGGCCGCGCGACAGCAGGCCTTCGAGGGGGCGGTCGGAGAGGCCGTGGCCGCTGCCGCGGAGTCGCTCGACGTGCCACCGCCGGCCGCGGTGATCTGCACCGGAGGCGTGCCGCTGGTGATCGCCGCCCAGCGGGAACTGCTCGACGCCCTCCTGGAAAGCTTCGGCCTGGCGTTTGTGACCATCGTCGCCGTGCTGGCCGTGTTTCTGCGGAGCGCCACGGCCGGCGTGTTGGCCATGATTCCCAACATCCTCCCGCCGGTCTGCGTGTTTGGGCTGCTCGGCTGGCTCGGCCGGCCGCTCGACGTGGGGGGCATGATGACGGCCAGCGTGGCCCTGGGCATCTCGGTCGACGACACCGCCCACCTGCTCACCTGGTTCAAGCGGGCCGGCGGCCCCGCGGGGGCGACTCCGCGAGATCGCATCGATGCGGCACTCGCCCGCTCGGCCGCGCCGATTCTTCGTACCTCACTGATTCTCGGCCTGGCGTTTGCCGTCTTCGCATGGTGCGACTTCACGCCGATCGCCCAGTTTGGTTCGCTCTTGGCCTCACTGCTCGCCCTGGCGCTCGTCGGCGACCTCGTGCTGCTGCCGGCTCTCCTCGCCGGGCCCGCCGGCGGCCTCTTTGGTCGAGGTGTGCAGCAGGATCACGCCACCGATGATCAACAGCGTGCCGGCCAGCTTTGACCAGGCCACGCTCTCGCCGAAGATCAGGATGCCAAACACGGTCACCAGCGCCGTCCCCACGCCGGCCCAGACGGCATAGGCGGTGCCCACTTCCAGCCGCTTCATCGAGATCGCCATGAGGATGAAGGTCGAGACGTAAAACACCACCACGCCGAGCACCGGCAGCAGCCGGGCCATGCCAACGGAGAGCTTCAGGCAGAGCGTGCCGGCCACCTCCAGAAAGATGGCAATCATCAAAATCAGCCAGGGGTTGAGGGTGTTCATGCGGAGATTCTCAGGCGGGTTTGGAGGTGCGTACAGGCCGCGGGGGCGGGAATTCTTCGACGTCGTCGAGGGCGAGAATCAAGGCCTGGGTGCCAAGTCGGCCGTGGCCTTGGTCGATCAGACGGGCATAGAGCGACTCGGCCAGGGTGAGGCCCGGCAGGGTGATCCCCAGGCGACGACACTCGTCGAGCGCCAGCCGCATGTCTTTCACGAAGTGCTCGACAAAGAAGCCCGGCTGAAAATCAGCGGCCACGATGCGCGGAGCCAGGTTTGACAGCGACCAGCTCCCGGCAGCTCCACTCGAAATCGCCCGCAGCGTGGTCTCCAGATCGAGGCCGGCCCGCGACGCATACACCAGCGCCTCGCACATCGCGACCATGCCGGCGGCGATCGCGATCTGGTTCGTGAGCTTCGTCTGCTGCCCGGTGCCGGGCCCACCGCAGGCGACGACCGTCTTGGCGATGGCTTCCCAGCAGGGAGCGACGGCCTGCCGAGCCGTGTCGTCGCCTCCGACCATCACCGTGAGCGTGCCCTCCCGCGCTCCCCGGTCGCCTCCCGATACGGGCGCATCGAGGCTGGCGACGCCGTGCGCCTGCGCGGCGGCGGCGATCTCCACCGCCAACTCCGGAGAGCTGGTCGTGTGATCGACGAGGATCATGCCGGGCCGGCAGCCGGCCAGCAGGCCCTCTTCGCCCAGCACGACCTGCCGTACATCGGCAGGATAGCCAACCATCACGAAGACGATCTCGGAAGCGGCCGCGACCGCCGCCGGTGAGTCGGCCCAGGTCGCCCCGGCAGCGAGCAGGTCGGCGGCTGTATCCTGCCGCCGCGTGAAGACGGTGAGTTCGTAGCCGGCGGCCCGGAGCCGACCGGCCATCGATCGCCCCATCACCCCCGCTCCGATCCAGCCCAGCCGGGTCACTCCCGGTCGGGCTGGCCAAGACGGGGGATCAGCGGGGATAGTGTGCGGCTGATGGACCATCGGTGCCGGAAGCGAATGCGAGGACGGCAGAGGCATGCAAAACACTGATGAGCGTACGACATCCACGGCGATTGACCAGCGGTCGGCGACCGCCACGGCGGCGGTGGTGGTCTTGGCCGTGCTCGCGGTCGGAGCCACGGTCACCTTCCTCGGGCCGGTCTTGAAGCCGTTTCTCCTCGCGGTGTTTCTCTATTACGTGGCCCACTTCGGGGTGAACACACTCGTCCGGCTCGGCCTCGGCCAGCGGGCCGCCTACCTCGGTCTGCTGCTTCTCCTCCTGCTCGCCTCCACGCTGATCGGCCAGCTTGTTTCGCGGGAAGCGCTCACCTTTCGCACCCGGTGGCCCGACTACGAACGCAAGATCACCCGGCTGATCGACGACCTGCCGCAGCTGGAGGACTTCCTGCCCTGGATTTCAGAACCTGCCGCCGGCGAGGCCGACGATCCAGCTGATCAGGGAACGGTGGCCGCCGAGCAAGCCAGCGACGATGCCGCCCGCGACAAGGCTGGCGCCAACGAGGTGAATCCCCGCTTGCCGCCAAACCGCTCGGCCGACGGCCTCTACACCGACATGTTTCGGGGCGCGTCAAAACAAGCGATCGACTACCTCTTTGCGCACGGCCTCGAATTTGCGGAGGTTTTTACCCTCGTGCTCGTCTATCTCATCTTCCTCTTCATGGGAAGCCGGCGGCTCCCCGGCAAGATCGCCCGCGGTTTCCCCGGAGAGCGCGGCAAGAAACTGCTCCGAATCGGCACCGGCATCGGCGAATCGATGGAACGATTCATGGCGGTGAAGACGATCGTCGGCCTGGGGATGGGGGCGACGGCGGGTCTGATCATGGCCGCCCTCGGGCTCGATTACTGGCTCTTGTGGGCGTTTGTCTTCTTTGCCGCCAACTACATCACCTACATCGGGAGCATCGCCGCCTGCATCCCGCCGATCCTGCTGGGCTTCGTGGCCCTGCCGACCACCACCGCCGCGATCCTGCTGGCCGTGTTGCTGATCGTGAACCGGCTGGTGTGGATCGATTTCGTGGAGATCAAAATGTCGGGACAGCAGCTCAACCTCGATCCCACGCTGATGTTTCTCTGGCTCGCCTATTGGGGCTGGATGTGGGGCGTGCTCGGGCTGCTGCTGGCCTACCCGATGCTGGTCGCCGTCAAGATCGTGGTCGCCCACGTCAAAGGGGCCGAAGGCTGGGCGATCCTCCTGAGCGACGAGTGAAGACCGTCAGTCGAGATCGTTGCCGACCACCCGGGGGCCGGCCTTGGGTGGCGGTGAAGTCGGTGGAGGCGGCTTTTCGCCGGCCCGAACTCCGGCGGAGTATTCGCGAACAAACATTCCCGCCGAGACGGGCTCCCAGCCAGCCGGCCACCCTTGCACGGCGTTGTTCCCCGGCATCGTCCAGCTATCGGTGAAGTTGCGAACCTCGAGGTAGGTCTCGAAGGCATCCGGCTCGACCAGGTAGCGGATATAAAAATAAGGACTCTTGTCGGTGGCAAGTGCAAACAGCAGCTTGTTAAAATCACCGATCTTCGAGGCCGCCCGGTTGATCTTCTCGCCGCCATTTTCCTTGGGCGTGAGCACCAGATTCAGATTCGGGCCGACCCGCTTCATCGAGACCTCGAAGTCGTCGAAACCGCGAAGCTCGATGGGTTTTTCTTCCGACTCTTTCACGATCGCGTCGGCCATCTCCGCATACGACTGATAGAGTGCGGGATTCGGAATCAGCCAGCCATCCTTGTCGGTGGCCATCTTGAGCGACTTGAGGGTCCGCTCAAACCACCGCGCGAGGTTGGGGTTGTCTTTCCAAGAGAGCCCCTTGATCGGAAAGGGGATGATGCGATCCCCGCGGCACAACACATACACCGGCTGCAGGTTCTTCAGCTCGGGCTCACCCTTGCTGTTTCTCACAAACATGTAGGAGGGCTTCGGCGTGGGCAGCCGCACTTCCTTGACGGGCGGCGGCTTGGGGGCGCGGGTCTCCTTGAGTTCGGTCATCAGCGCCGCCCGCTGCACCTCCACCTTGTCGGTCTTTTCTTCGAGTTCCGCGAGCAGTTTGTGGAGGCCCTCGATCTGCTCCATCACCTCCGCCTTCTTGGCCTCCGCCTCCTGCCGTTTCTTCTCGGCAGCCGCTGCTTCCTTCTTCGCCAGCTCCTCGAGCTTTTTCAGCTCCTCCTTGAGTTCTTGAAGCTCTTTTTCCGGATCACCCGCCTGGAGCTTTTTTTCCCGCTGAATCAGCTTTTCGACCCGCTTCAGGTCTTTGGCCACTTCCTCGGCGTGCTCCTCCGCCTTTTCCCGCTCTTCGGGGGAAATCTTCTTTTCGTATTCCTCGACGATCTTCCGGGCCGCGTCCTGGCTCGAGAGCTGCACAGCCACGAGCACAATCACGAGAATCCCGACGACATTCGTGAGCGCATCGAGCAGCGAATCCATATTGCCGCTGGTTGCCGAGGTCTTGCTGCGTCGTCGTGCCATACCGTGAGTCCCTGTCGGTTATCCCCGCACGCCCGAGAAGTCGAGGACCCCGTCGCCGGGCAACGGCACAGCCCCGTAGAGCTTGCGGACTTGCAGGGGGCTGTCGGGGTTGAGAGGGTCAAGCGGGCTCTTCAGCTTCTCCAGGTTGGTTTTCTGAAAGGCCTCGAAGCGAGCCTTCGCCGAGCTGTAGACCTCGAGGCAGTCGGGCCGCATCAGGAAGGTGACGATGGCCGCCTCGTCGGCCAACACCGCCGTCATGAGTTTGCCGAGCGCGGCATCCTTGCCGATGTCGGCCGCCTTGATCGCCACGGGTTGCTTTTCCGTCCACAGCGGCTGATCGGGATAAATGACGAGCCCGTCCTTGTTGATCTCGACAAACACCGCCTTCGAGGGCGCACCGCCGGCAAGGCCGGCGATCTTGCCGGGCAGGAGCGAGATCGATTGCTCCGGCTTCTTTTGCTTCTCGACGATCTCGGCCTTGATCTTGGTCATCTCATCCACGAGTTTCCGCAGCTCCTCTTCTCGCAATTTCTTTTCCTGCAAGAGGGCAGGGTCGAGCGGGGGGGGCGTCTTGGGGATCTTGGCGACCTGGCTGCGCGCCTCCCTGAGCTTCTCCTCGGCCGCCTCCACTTCCTCCTCGATCTTCTCGAGTTCGACGCTCGTACTGGCCGTCTGCGTGCGCATCTCCGCCAGCTGCTTTTCCAACTCTTCGATCTGCTGCTCCTGCTCTTTCACCTTATCGAGCTTGGCTTCGTATTCGGCGGCATCGGCGACCGGCTTGGTGTCGACCTGCTCGAGCACGACGGCCGTGATGATCAGAATCAGGTTGCCGATCACGCACGCCAGAATGTCGAGAAACGGGAAGAGCGATACCTCCTGTTTCTTTTTTGCACGCCTCGCCATCGCCGCGGCTTCCCGTCTGGATCTACAGACACCCTGGAGTCACTCGATCCGATCAGGATCGATACTTGATGTTGCCGTTGGAGCCGGCCTTCGGCTTGCCACCACCGCCAAAGCCAAACCAGCCCCGGGGCTTCATCTCCACGGTCACCGTTTTGCCATCGAGCTTTTGCAGCGTCTCGGCCAGCCCGCTCAGCCCGTGTTGGAGCGTGCTGGAGAACGAACTCACCTGCTCGGCTGCCTGGGCCATCGTCTGGGAAGCCCGCTCGCGGGCGGCTTCGGCGTCGACGGCGATCGCGGTGAGTTCCTCGCGACTGTGGGTGAGCACGGCATTGAGTTGCGCCGCCTGGTCGGCGTGCTTGGCATGCATCGCGTCGGTCACCTGCATCCAGCCCTCTTGCACCTTCCTGCCGATATGCTCGCCCACGCCATCGAGTTGGCTCACAAATTGCCCGAGCATCGTCTCGGTCTGCGCCATTCGCTCCGTCTCGCGTTCATCGATCTTCTTCCAGGAGTCGAGCAGATCGGCGGCGACGGTGCTGCCGAGCGACTTCAGCTGGTTGCCCCACGATTCCAGTTCGGCGCGGTGGGCCGTGAGGGCCGCGTTCACCACCTCCTGGACATCAATGCGATTGGCCGCCGCCGCAGAGGCCTGCTGCTCGGGTCCACCGCGGCCATCCTCCAGCCGCCGCAGGAGATACTCGTTGGTGTATTCATCGACCTCGCCGATCAAGTCGCCTTCCATCTTCTGGAGCGCGGTGACCGGGAAGGTGAGAATCATCGCCATCGAGAGGGCAACCAGCGTGGTATCGAACGAGGTGCCGAGGCCGCCGGTGATGTTCTTGAGGCCCGCTTTCAGCGACTCCATGTCACTCGACGAGCTGAGCGTGTCGGTAAACCCACCGACGGCGGAACTCACACCGATCACCGTGCCGAGAAACCCGAGAATCGGGATCGCCCAGATGAAGACGTGGAACAGTGAATAGCTGGAGTCGACGCTTCCGGCGTCGAGATCCGACTGGCTGGCCAGCATGGTGGCGGTGTCCGCGGCACTTCGCCGCGATCGAAAGTGCTCGAGTCCACGGACACATCGGGTTACGAGAAAGCTGCCCACGGCATCCCGCGGCAGTTCGCTGATGTATTTGAGAAACGAGTCGAGGTTCTTGGTGGTTATTTTTTCCCCGATGTCGGTGGGCAGCACGTCAAACAGGAGAGCCCGCTTCTGCCGCCGGATCTTGAAATACTTCGAGATCAGCATGCCCACGGCCCAGAAGAAGAGGAACACCTCGGCATAGGGCACCCACAGGCCGGTGGCCATCGTCGCGCCCTCGCCACCCATGAAGAGTCGGCCCAGATACGTCCTCTTTTCCGGCGGGCCCGCAAACGGCCACAGCGCCAAATAGAAGAGGACCGTGGCGGCGACTCCGAAGAGGATGAAGAGGCCGACGTTCACATTCGTGTTGGCCGTCACGGAGAGCACCTGGGAGACCGGCGAAGACGCCGACTCGCTTTGCTGCTGATCAGCCGCTGCTCCCGCTCCGGGCGGCGCTGTGCCGGCAGCCGCCTGGGAAGCCGCCTCCGTCTCGGGGGCCGCAGGACGCTGCACCGTGATCGTGCCGCGGCAGTGTGGGCAGCGTGCCGTGCTCCCGATCAGTTCATCACGAACCTTGAGCGTCTTGTGGCAGTGGGGACAAACAATCGAAAAATACATGGTCCATCATCCCAAAAAAAAGGGGCAACCCGCGCAGATGCCGCACTCAAACCACCGTGGAAAAGTCTAGCCCAGGCGGGGGACAGCCCGCAATTGGCCCGTCGGCACTTTGGCCACGTCACTGCTGAATTGGTGTCGTCCGCAGCACGCGGGTTCCCTCCCACGTGGCTGTGTCGGTGGCTGGATCATAGGTGAGCACCCGGTGCGCACTCCCGGGAACAGGCGGGAGGTCGCCGCTCGGCAGCCACTTCCGGTGGGCCGCGATCACGTCGGCACTGTCTGCGTGGGAGGCGAGGTTGTGCCACTCATGCGGGTCGGCCTGCAAGTCGTACAGTTCTTCACTCCCGTCGGTGTAGCGAATGTAACGCCAACGCTCGCTGCGAACCGCATGATTGCCCTGATTGTGGGTCGTGATCGCCGGCCGCTCCCGGGCCGCAGTGGCGTTTTTCAGAAGCGGCACGAGGCTGATCCCGTCGAGATCGTCCCGCGGCGGGAGATCTGCCAGTTCCACGAGCGTCGGGGAGATGTCGCGCCGCTCCACCGGCCGCCCGCATCGCTGACCGGCGGTCACTCCCGGGCCGGCGAAAATGAGAGGCACTCGGGTGCTGCGTTCCCACAGCGAGTTTTTTCCCGTAATCGCCTTCTCCCCGAGATGCCAGCCATGATCACCCCACACGACGACGATCGTGTCGTCGGCGTGGCCCGACGCCTCCAGGGCGGCCAGCACACGGCCGATCTGGGCATCCACGAAGCTCGTGCAGGCCAGATAGCTGCGAACCAGATTTCGCCATTGCCCCATCGCTTGCACCTGGCTCAGCCGGGGCTCCGGCAGGCTCCAATGGAGATACCAGGAGAACCGCGGTGTGTCGTCCCGGTCGTTTTCCCGCACGGCGGGGAGCAGGCTGTCGTCATCGGGATAGAGATCAAACCATTTTTGCGTCGCGTAGCAGGGCACATGAGGCAGGAAGAAGCCGGCGGCAATGAAAAATGGTTTGTCGGTCGGAGCCGACTCGATCTGGTCGATCGCCCATGAGGCCACGGCATAGTCGCCCTTCACGGTGTCATCGTTGTCAGGCGGCCATACCCCCCAGTCCATGGCCGGATGGCTGACGGCAGGCGTGGCCGGCACGAGTTTGTGCGGCGGCTTGGCCCCGACGCCGCCATGGCCCCCGGTCTCCTGAAAGTCGGCCGCGGTGCCTTTGCCACCCGACCGCGTCCCCTGATGAAAGATTTTGCCATCGCCGGCGGTGCGATAGCCGTGGGTCGCGAAATACTGGGGGAGCGTCAGCCGCTCGGCCAGCGCGGGCACCGCCCGAAACGACGGTGCAAGCCCATAGATCCCGGTCGATGACGGTCTCAGCCCGACGAGGAGGCTGGCCCGGGACGGATTGCAGAGCGGTGCCTGGCAGTGGGCGTTGGTGAACGTCGTACCACGGGCGGCCAGGGCATCGAGGTGGGGCGTCTTCACGAGCGGGTGGCCGCCGAGATGCCCGATCCAGTCGTTTTGGTCGTCGATGGCGATAAAAAGAATGTTCGGCGGCTTGCCGACCGTCACGTCACCCGCGAGACCGAGCATCAGCGTTGCTGAAAAAATTACAAAGGGGTGCCACGACTCCATCATATTTGGCTTCCTCGATTGCGTGCTGCGGTCGGAAGAAGATGCCCGGTGGTGCGAATGTTTTCCGACCGGCTCATTTATACTGTCCGGGTGAGGCGAATCGACGGCATCTCACGATGCTTTTATCTATGCTTTTTGCGTGACGCTTCGGAAACCCTTTGCATGAACACAGTCGCTGTCGGGTTCTGCGGAATCGCCTTCCTGGCTCCATGGGCGATACCCGTCGCTTGTGCTGAAGGCTTTCCGCCACTCCGGGACGGCGACCGCGTGGTGCTGCTCGGCGACACGTTTGTCGAGCGGGAAGGGGATCAGGGCTTCATCGAGACGGCCCTGGTGGCCACGAACCCCGCGGCGTCGCTCACGATCCGCAACCTCGGCTGGAGCGGCGACCCCGTGTGGGCCGAGTCGCGCGGCGTCTTCGATCCGCCCGCCAAGGGCTACGCCCGGATGCTCGATCTCGTGAAGGAGCTTTCCCCGACGGTGATCTTCGTGGCGTACGGACGCAACGAGTCCTTTCGAGGCCCCGACGGGCTCGCCGCGTTTCGCGACCAGCTCGCCACGCTGTGCGACGACCTGCGGTCGGCCGCCCACGCCGAGGCACCCGCCGCCGTGCGACTGGTGCTGGTTACGCCGCATCCATTCGAGGGACCTGACGCCGAGGCCCGCAACGCAGCGCTCGCCGAGTATTGCGAAGTGATTCGTGAGACCGCAGCCGCCGAGCACGCCGGGCTCGTCGACCTGTTCGCCGATCTCGAGGGGGAACTGCCCGCGGGAACGCTGGCGACCGAGAACGGTGTGCACCTCTCGGCAGCCGGCTACGCTGCGGCGGCCCGGGTCTTCGCCCGAGCCTGTGGCACATCCTTGCCAGCCGACTTTGTTTCCAAGTCGGGGGCGGTCCGCCAGCTCGTCGTCGAGAAGAATCGCCTCTTCTTCCATCGATGGCGGCCGGCCAACGAAACCTACATCTTCCTGTTTCGGAAACACGAGCAGGGCAACAATGCCG
>CAYZFV010000376.1:0-3742 GCA_964477765.1 uncultured Candidatus Kuenenia sp. | reverse complement strand
GCTGGTGCCGTGGGTCCCCATGGGTGCCGGCCCCGCCGCCCCGGCCCCCGCTCGACCGCCGGATTGGAGCCGCTCCCGCAGTGGGGCGATGCCCTGGGTCGGCGTGTAGCCATTCCTGCCGGCGTCGATGGCCGCCTTGGCCGCCGCGCAGGCCGACTCGGGCATGGCAAAATCGGGCTGCCCGATCGACAGATTGATCGGATCCTCGAGTTGGGCCGCGAGGTCGAAGACCTTGCGGATGCCCGAGGAGTCGAAGGCTCCGGCCCGCCGGGAAACCGGACTGGCAGGGATGCGATCAGCCGGCATTGGGGAAGAGCTTCGCGAGTTCGTCACCCAGCCGTTCGCCACGGGCGTTGAGCGTGATCACGTTGCCGTCGCGGCCGATGAGGATCACCGTCGGGATCCCGCTGATGCCGTAGTAGGTGGCCAGCGGATGCTGCCAGCCATCCCCCTCCGATTCCTCGAACAGGATCGGCCAGGGCACCTTCTGGTCGGTGACAAACTTCTCCAACGCCTGCCGGTCCTGATCGAGGCTGATGCCGACCACCTCGAACCCCTTGGAGTGATATTTCTCGTACGCCTCCAAGACGTTGGGAATCTCGGCCACGCACGGCCCGCACCAGGTCGCCCAGAAGTCGACGAGCACCACCTTGCCGGCGAGTGTCTTCTGATCAAACGGCTGGCCGTTCAGGAGCGTGCCCTTGATCTCCATCGGGTTGCCCGGCAGCGAGAGACGGCGGAGCGTGCCGGCAAAGCTCTCTCCCATCTGCTTGATCCGGGGA
The DNA here is from genome assembly GCA_964477765.1 of uncultured Candidatus Kuenenia sp. GTDB lineage: Bacteria > Planctomycetota > Planctomycetia > Pirellulales > UBA1268 > CACORA01. The sequence goes on along the minus strand of CAYZFV010000376.1, from coordinate 2,960 downwards.
TTGCTGCTCTTGGCGAACTGCGGGCCAAACGCCTTGAAGGCCGCCACCGCCACCGGCTCGCCTCCGGGCAGTTGCTCGAAGGCCTGGGCCAACTGCATGGCGAGGCCGGCTGTCTTCATGTCGTCGGGATCGGCGGCCAGCATGGCGGCCGCCTTCTGCACGACTGCGTCACCCCCCGCCGCGCTGCCCGACGCAAACATCTTCTGCGCCTCCGCGACGAGCACCACCCGCTGCGCCTCCTTCGCGAGTTCGGCATTCGGGCTCGCGGCGAGCGTCGCCGCAAACTCGGCCATCTCCGTGGCGGCGGCTTCATCGCCGAGCCGCCCGAGCATCATCAGGCTCTCCAGTTTCATCGCGGCCGCCCTGGCGTAGAGCGGATCGTCGACCTTCACCTGCGGGAGAATCTTGTTGGCCGCCTCGACCGACACGCCGGCCAACGACTTCATGTATTGCATCATCTCCTGACGCGACTTCGGCCGCACGTCGTTGTTCTTGAGCTGATCGACAAACGCCATCAGCTCGGCGGGCGTGCCCTCAGGAAGCGGCGGCACCTGCGGCACGCCGGCGGCCGGCTCAGCGGTCGCGGCCGGCTGGGCGTTCACCGGAATCGCAGCCGGCCCCAGCGCCGCGATGACGAGGCTGGCGACGAGAGCAGGCAACACGAACGGCAGGGCAGGGCGGCTGGCGTGAAGGGACGGCAACATGACGGCCTCGGGAAGGGGGAAGGAGACGGCGACAGCACCCGCCGTCGACTGAGCAAAATGTATCCGGGGCACGCCGCCGGCTGCAATCGAACATCCGACGATTACCGCACGATCGTGCGAAACCGCACGAAGCCGCCGGCTCCGGTCGGGAGCGGGTCGCGAAACCGCCACTTCACCACCAGCGAGCCGTCGTCGGCCGTCTCGGTGGAGACCTCGGCCGGCAGGCTGGCCGCCGGCGACCCGGGGATCAGCGTGAGCCGGTCGGGAAGCGTGTCGACCAGCACGATATCGTCGAGGGCACGATCACCCGAGTTGAGCACGAAGATCGTGAAGTCGAGTTCTTCGCCGACCCGCGCCGTGTCGCTGCCGGCCTGCTTGCAGAGCGTGAGCTCGGCACGGCCCGGCTCCTCGAAGCGGAGCGTGGCCGTGCCGCGGTGGGAAGACACCACCTGCGGCGTCTGGGCGTTGACGAGCACGTTGGCCGCTTTCACGCACGTCCATGCCATGGGTACGTCGAAGCCGACCACCTGCAGCGGCGACTGGAGTCGATCGGCCCGCATCGGCTGCACATCGGCGATGCGGGCGGCGGCCGCTTCGGCGCGATCGGTGCCGTCGGGGAGTTCGGCCTGATCGACAGCCAGCGGGCCGAGCCGCTCCTCGAGGCCGACACCAGGCTCGGCCCGACGCGCCGCCTCGGGCGAGATGTTTTGCACCTGGTCGCGGACGGGATCGAGCCGCACGTCGGCCGCCACCAGATCATCCTGGGCGAGGCCGAGCACTCCGAGCGGCGCGACACGCTCGGAGGGCATGCTGACCTGCCGCACCGACGCGAACTTCGGCGCATACACACAGGCGCAGTTGGAGGTGGCAAGGCAGACATCATCGGCGTCGGCCGCATCGCCGGCGGGGCGATAGCGGGCCACCGTGTCCCCGCTCGTCAGATTGCCAAGCCCGGCATCGCCGACAGGCCTGGCCGGCGCGCCATGATCACCGCCATCACAGATGGGGCAGGGCAGGGCGAGGGGAAGGGGGGGAGGGACCATTGGCAGGCAGGCCACCGCAGGATCGCAGGCGGCAGGTAGTGCGTTGCGGACTGGCGGGCATCGCCCTGTCCGGCACGCCCCAGCCTCATGGGAGACCGCCGCCGCGGGCTCGTCGATCGCCACGACACCGCCCAGCGGCATGCTGAGGGAGCGACAGGAGCACAACACGATCGCGCCGGTCGCGATGGCGATCATCCGCCACAGCCGCCACGGCGATTCGGAAACGGTCGTCATCGCAGGGCTCCCGGAGCGGGCACCCGGTTGCCGAGGACGACCTCCGCGACCGGATCCCCGAGCGTGGCGGCCACGGCGAGGCAGTCGTCGCCCGGCTGCACGTCAAACCAGGCGGCGGGAGGAGCCTCGGCTTCGCACGAGACATAAACGGCTCGGCGCACAAACGACCCCGCCAGCGCCTTGTCCAGATCATCCTGCTCGATCACGACCTCCACGGGAAATCGCCAAGCCATGCCGGGGGGCGTGGCCAGCTTCGCGAGCAGGCGGAGCGACGGATAGAGTTCCTCACCTTCCCGCCCGGGGATGCCGGTGAGCCGCAGTCGATAGGGCCGGTTGATCACCAGGCCCATTCGCAACGGCGCCGGCTGCGAGGCCGACCATCCGCTGGCGGTCTCGATGGCGATCTCGAGCCCGGGAGGGCCGTCGATCTGCACCGGTTGCACATGCCGGGGAAGCATCGATTCCGGACGGGGGCCGGGCTGCAGGGGTCCTAAGACACCAATCGCTCCCGGTCCTGACAGGCTGGCGAACCCTTCCGCCATCCTTGGCTCGACACCCTCGCGGGCCAGGCCCGACGAGGTTGGCAAGGCGAGGAAGGCGAAGAAGGCAATCGCCAGCGGTCTGCAGACCACCCGCAGCACGGTCCCTGTCCGGATCATGATTCCTTTCGTGACGTGATATCGATGCATCGCAGTGCGCTTCCCGCGTCATCACTCGAGCGGTTCCGGCGGGCAGGGAGCCTCGAGCTCGGCGCCCAGACCGCGCCGGAAGCCATGCCTCATCCCCACGGCCGCAGCCTCGGCATCGGGATCGGGACCACCGTTGTCGATCAACCGCGTGCGGTCTTCGGGCGGCTGCCGCAGCCGGATGTTCGGCACGTCGTGCCGCTCAGCCACATAGGCATGGCGGGCCGGCTTGGGATAACTCAGGCCGGGAGCCTGCTGCACGTGGAGATCCAGCTTCCGCGACGGGGGCGGGA
>CAYZFV010000375.1:0-21682 GCA_964477765.1 uncultured Candidatus Kuenenia sp. | reverse complement strand
CGCCGGCATCAAGCACGACAAGACCCGGGAAGACGTGTCGCTGATCGTCTCCGATCTGCCGGCCACGGCCGCCGGCGTCTACACCACCAATCTCGTCTTCGCCGCTCCCGTGGCCTGGGATCGCGGCCTCACGCCGGGCGGCGGCTTTCGCGCCATCGCGATCAACTCGGGCAACGCGAATGCGTGCACCGGCCAGCGGGGCCTCGACGACGCCCGCGCGATGGCCGCCACCACCGCCGCCGCGATCGGGGCCGACGAGCGGAGCGTGCTCGTGCTGTCGACGGGCATCATCGGCGAGTTTCTGCCGATGGCGACCGTAACCGCCGGTCTCGAGCAGGCGGCGGCCGCCATCGGCAACGGTGCCACGTCGGTCGTCAACCCCGCCCGCGGCATGATGACCACCGACACGCGACCCAAACTTTCCGGATCAAAGTTCACGGCCGACGGCACGACCTGCACTCTTCTCGGCCTGGCCAAGGGGGCGGCGATGATCGGGCCGCGACTGGCGACGATGCTGGGCGTGGTGGTCACCGATGCGGCTGTCGCTCCGGCCGATGCGCAGCGGCTCTTGCGGGAGGCGGCCGAGGAGACGTTTAACTGTGTCAGCGTCGACGGCCACACGAGCACCAACGACACCGTGCTCCTGCTGGCGAATGGGGCCGCCGGCGGCAAACTGCTCTCGGGCGCCGGGCTCGCCGCGTTTGCAGAAGCGCTCCATGCCGCCTGCGAGGCTTTGGCCCGGGAGATTGCCGACGACGGTGAGGGGGCGACGCACGTGCTGCGGATCGAGGTGCGTGGCTGCGAGCACCGCGATGCCGCCCGCCAGATCGCCCGGGCGATCGGCGACAGCCCCCTCGTGAAGACGGCCGTGCATGGAGCCGACCCCAACTGGGGCCGGATCGTGTCGGCGGCCGGCTATGCTGGCGTGGCCTTCGATCCCGTGCGGCTGGCGCTCCGCGTCAACGGCACCCTGCTCTTCCGCGAGGGGGCCCCTGTCGCCTTCGATGCCGATGCCGTCTCCGCCTCGATCAAGGGCTCCCGCGAGACGCTCATCGAGGTCGACCTACAGTCCGGCCCCGGCCGCATCCGCTTCTACTCCAGCGACCTCACCGCCGAATACGTCCACCTCAACGCCGATTACCACACGTAGCGTCCGGCAAACAAACGGCCTCGCCTTGCCGGGCCGCGTACACTTGATCCGCCCAGCCCGAATGGGGCGTCTTGACGTTCCATTCGGAAAAATGTTTGCTCTGGGCAACTTTTACCGCCACCCTGCCGGCCCACTCCATGTTGATCGCTGCACCAATCCGCTCGTCAGGCCCCACCCCGTCGTTCGCTCCGTCGGTTTCCTGGGAGCCGATCGTGGCCCCTCGTAAGGTGATGCCGCATGGTGGCGGCAGGGCCACTGAGGTGAGGTGCGGGGGCGATAGCGATGACGACGAAGAAGACCTCGGCAACGAGGAAGACTTGTCGACGACCGCTCCCGATGTCGATGAAGAATCGTCCTTCGACGATTTCGACGACGAGTTTGACGACGACTTCGAGGAAGAGGAAAACGACCCCGACTGGGACCATCCCGAAGACACCGAGTCGGATGAGCCTCCTCCGGCGAAAGGACCGGGCAAGAGGAAATAGCGGTTCTGGAGCACGCGCATGTCCGGCATCGACACTCCGCAGCCAGCCAAGCCCTCGAAGTGGTTCGGGCGGCTCAACCAGCTCGATTTCGACATCGACTTCTTCGAGCGGCTCCTGAGCCGGAATGGCGACTCGCTCGAGGTGCTGCGGCTGCTGGCCGAACTGGTTTCCAAGAAGGGCCTCGTCGAACGGGCCGCGGAACTCGATGCCAAGGTTGTCGAGCTTTTGCCCGACGACTGCCTCGCCCGCTACAATCTCGCCTGCTCGCTGGCCAGGGCCGGCCGACCGGACGAGGCGATCGATTCGCTCTCCAAGGCGATCCTGCTCGGATACGACGACCTACCCCACATGGACGTCGATCCCGATCTCGACTCGCTGCGTGATCTTCCGGAGTTTCGTGCCCTCCTCGGCCGCGACTGAAACCGAGGAAGGACCGGCACGATGCTCGATCAGTTCGACAAGATTCAGGAAGCCTGCGCCGTCATCTCGGCGCGGTGGCCCCATGCGCCGGCCGCCGGCATCATTCTTGGCAGCGGACTCGGCGGCGCCGCGGCGGCGATCACCGAGACGGTGACCATTCCCTACGAAGAGATCCCCCACTTCGCGAAGTCGACGGCCCATGGCCACACCGGCCAGCTGGTCTGCGGCATGCTCGAGGGGGTGCCGGTGGTCGTGCTCGAAGGAAGGATGCATGCCTACGAGGGCTATCCGCTCGCCCAAATCACCTTTCCCGTGCGGGTGATGAAGCAGCTCGGAGCCCGGCTGCTGATCGCCACCAACGCCTGCGGCGGCATGAACCCGCAGTATCGCACCGGCGATCTGATGGTGATCGACGACCACATCAACCTGCTCAACGACAACCCGCTGATCGGCATCAACGACGAGCGGCTCGGGCCACGATTTCCCGACATGTCGGCGCCGTACACCCCGGCCCTGATCGACATAACGCTGGAAGTGGCCCGCCGCGAGAATTTCACCGCCCACCGGGGGGTCTATGTGGCGGTGACGGGGCCCAACCTCGAGACACGGGCCGAATACCGCTTCCTGCGAGGCATCGGAGCCGACGTGGTGGGCATGTCGACCGTGCCGGAGGTGATCGTGGCCGTCCATGCCGGCCTCGATGTGCTGGGAATCTCGGTGATCACCGACATGTGTCTTCCTGATGCCCTCGAGGTCGCCACGGTCGAAAAGATCCTGGCCGTGGCCCGGTCGGCGGAGCCCAAACTCCGGGCGATCGTCACCGCCGCGGTGCGGAGTTTGGCCTGACCACGTCTTCGGGTATATTCCAAGCAACCGCCTGAAAGGAAACACGCATGCCCACGACCTCCCGTCGTTCGTTTCTCAGTACCTCGTCCCTCATCGGCGCCGGCTATTTTGTGGCCGCCGACAGCCGCCCCGCCTGGAGCACCTCGGCCAACGAGCAGTTCAACGTCGCCTGCATCGGCGTCGGCGGCAAGGGGGGCAGCGATTCCAACAACGCCTCGCTCTTCGGCAACGTGATCGCGATTTGCGACGTCGACCGCAAGACGCTCGAGAGCAAGGGGCAGGCCGAGCGTTTCACCGAGGCCGAGCAGTTCACCGACTACCGGGAGTTGCTTGCCAAGCACGGCAAGAATATCGACATCTGCGTGATCAGCACGCCCGACCACATGCATGCCCCGGCCACGCTCGATGCGATGCGGCTGGGCATCAGCTGCTACACGCAGAAGCCACTTACCCGCACGATCTACGAGGCCCGGCTGCTGGCGAAGGTGGCCCAGGAGACGGGCGTCTGCACGCAGATGGGCAATCAGGGCACCGCGCTGGATTCCTCTCGGGAGGCGATCGCGCAGCTCAAGTCAGGCGTGCTCGGCCCGCTCAAGGAAGTCTACGCCTGGTCGAACCGACCGGTCTGGGCCCAGGGCCCGGGGCGGCGGATGAATATCCGCAAGTATCAGACGCAGGCGATGGCGGAGGGCGACAGCCAGGAAGACGCCGAGACGACCGCCGAGGAGATCGCGGAAATCGTGGCCGACCTCGTGAAGGCCAAGGAGAAGGAAATCGCGAAGGCCCTCGAGCGGGTCGACTGGAAGGCCTGGCTCGGCGTGGCTCCCGCGCGAGAGTTTTGGCCCGGCCTGTATCATGCCTTCCAGCATCGTGGCTGGTGGGACTTTGGTACCGGCGCCCTGGGCGACATGGCCTGCCACATGCTCCCCGTGCCCTTCGCCGCCTGCGGGCTCCGCGATCCGATCTCGGTGGTCGCCCGCACGACAGGCCACGATTTCGACAGTTTTCCGGCCAGTTCGATCATCAAGTTCGAGTTTCCTGAAACGTCGGAGCGACCGGCGATTCCCTTCTGGTGGTACGACCGCAAGGGCAACAAGCCGCCGATGGAGGTCTTCGCCAAGTGGGGTCTCGACAAGGTGGCCGACAGTGGCGTGCTGATCGTCGGTGAGAAGGGCGCCTTCTACAGCTCCGACGACTACTGCGGAAAGTACGAACTCCGCGGCGTCGAGAAGGTGGCCGTCGACTACGAGAAGGCCGAGGATCAAGGCAAGGGCAACGATGTCAACAACATGTTTGAGCTGTTCCGCGCCAAGCGAGCGGGCGACCCGATGATCGCCCACTCCAACTTCATCAACCGGGCGGGGCCGCTTACCGAGACGATTCTGCTCGGCAATCTCGCCGTGTGGGCCGCGTCGCAGGGCGGGCCCGATGGCACGATGGGCGACTGGGGCGAGAAGGTCGAGTGGGACGCCGTCAACCTGAAGGTGACCAACCTCGACCAGCTCAAGACGCCTCGCGTGGCCGACCTCATCAAGCCCACCTATCCCGAAGGCTACCGCCTCGACTGAGCGGCGGCAGCCCAGCACCGGCAGCGGGCAACCCCGCCCGTTGTCCGCGGATCACGCGATCTCATTTCGAGGGAGCCTTACCATGGCATGGTCGTTTCAACAGAGTCTGTGCATCCTGGCCGCGCTGCTGCTGATGCCGTTGCCAGCCGTCGCAGCCGCCCCGGCCGACGTCGCCGCCGCCAAGGCCCGGATCGACACCATCAAGGCGGGGGCCTCCTGCGTGACCGATGCCGGTGGCACGCTCACCGCCATCACGATCCCCGACGCATCGAGCATCACGGCCGATGACATCGCCCTCTTCGGTCGGCTGGGTGATCTGGAAACGCTTCGCATCCTCAACTGCCGCGGGCTCACCGACGACATGGTGGCGTCGCTGGCGGGCCTGACCAAGCTCCGTTCCCTGGCGCTCACCAACACGGCGATCACCGATGACGCCGTGGAAACCATCGTCGAGTCGTTCCCCGGGCTCATCGAGCTCGATCTTTCCTCCAACACCGGGCTCACCGGTGCGGCGATGAAGTCGATCTCGGCATTGGCCAGCCTCGAGCGGCTCGATCTCGTACAGACCCGTTTCAACGACCTCCATACGCGGCGGCTCAAGAAACTCGAAAACCTGCTGGTGCTCGATCTTCGCGGCAACATGGAGGCTGGCGACATGACGCTCAAGATCGTCGGCGGACTGCCGGCCCTGGCTGCTTTCAAACACCGCAGCACGATCGTTTCCGACGACGGCCTCGAAAACCTCGCGGCGAGCAAGACGCTCCGCAGCCTGCTGGCGCAAGACTTCGTGATTTCGAGTGAGTCGGGGAAGCATCTGGCGGCGATCCCCACGTTGGAATCGTTGGAAATCTTCCGCTGCCAGGGCTTTGGGTCGGAGGGTGTGCTGGCGCTTGCCCAGCTCCACAAGCTCGAGCGGCTCACACTTCGCGATCTGCCCGAGGTCGACGATGCGGCGTTGGCCGTGCTGGCCGAGTTGCCGACTCTCAGGCGGCTCTACCTCCACGAACTGCCGTCGGTGGGCGACGCGGGCCTGGCGCACCTGGCGGCCGCCAAAAACCTCGAGGTGCTCGACATCTGGGCCCTGCCGCGGATGACCGACGCCGCCGTCGAGGTGATCGCAGCCCTGCCAAAGCTCAAGGAACTCTCGATCCGCGAGACGGGTGTGAGCGAGGCGAGCCTCGAACGGATCGCGGCCATGCCGGCCCTGGTATCGCTCACCTTCAAAAACGGCGACGTCTCTCCCGCCGCCGCAGAAAAGCTCTCTACCAAGAAGTGGAAGAAGCTCAATCTGGGCCGGTAGCGCTCACCCGGAATGCGATTGGCTCAGGCTGGTCGGAATCCGTGGGTCCCACCGGCCCCGAGGGTTGGGGGCAGCGGGCAATCGAGCACTGCGGCGACGCCCCGGAGGAGCTCCGCCTCCTGCGGAATGATCGTGTCGTCGTGCGACAGCGTGGCCGCCACGGCATCCATCAGCCGCTGCCGTGACGCGGGCTTGGTGCGAGCGAGGGCATCGAGGGAGGCGTCGATCGCAGCCAGCCGAGCCTCGTCTCGGGGGAGAAGCTTCAGCCCGGCAAGCCCGGTTCGCGCCGCCCCCCGCGCGAATGCGGCCTTCGCAGCCTCGGCATGCCGCGAACCGGCGTGAGCCAGGCTACTGAGCAGGACTGCAACGTCACGAGGGCGAGGCCGTCGGCTACGGTGGCGGCGTGACGATTTCTCACCAAAGACCCGATCGAGATGATGCACCACGATCTTCTGCACCATCCATTCGAAGAGACCGAGCCGACGGTCGGCCGTGATCAGGATCATGAGGGTATCGCGAAACTGTCGATATTGAGGGGGCGAAAGCCCCTTGAGCGTGCCCACGGCCGTATCGACCAAGGTAAGCCGGTGCCGCCGCGGCACCATCTCGATCATGGGCAGCAGCCGTTCGAATTCCTTCAAGACGCCGAGCTCGGCGTAGCCGGCGAGGTGCTCTCGCTGCCGCGTTTGGACTTCGCTGTCCCTGTCCAACACAAGCCCATAGATCACGGCGCGGCAGCCGAACGGATCATGGGCCGCCGCCTGAAGGGGAGCAGCGATTGCTCGGACGTCAACTCGACTCACGGCGATGTCGGCAGCCTGTGGTGCACCGATCGCGGCCACCACTTCCTGCGCCGGCACCGGTCTTTCGCCGGCCACGAGGCTGGCCGCCGCCTGTTCCCCCCCGGTCGTGAGCCCAGGGGCCGCCGCTGCCGAAATGTCGCTCGCGGCCGCGGCATCAAGCCGCCGGATCCGTTCCTGGAGCGGGGGATGCGTGGCAAACAGCGATTCGAGCGCCGAGGCGAAAAAGAGGTGGGAGGCCTCCGCGGCGTGGGGTGTGCCCAGCCGCGAGCCGGCGGTGGCGATCTTGGCGAGCGCCCCGGCGAGTCCGGCTGGATTGCGGGTGAATTGCACTGCTGACGCATCGGCCAGAAACTCGCGCTGCCGGCTCACGGCAGCCTTGATCAGGCTGCCCAGAAACGTTCCCACGAAGCCGATCACCATCAGGGCCGTGCCGAACAGGGCGAGCATCGCGGGGAGCCCGTTGTCCTTCGAGTCCCGGCTGCGGCCCATCGAGTGCCCGGCGAGCCGGAGAAGCATATGACCAAGCAGGCCGATCACGAGGATGCCGTGGACGATCGCGATCAGGCGGACATTCAACCGCATGTCGCCGTGGAGAATGTGGCCAAACTCATGAGCCATCACTCCCTGCAATTCGTCGCGGTTGAGTTGCTCCACGGCCCCCCGGGTCACGCCGATCACGGCGTCGTCGAGCCGTATGCCGGCAGCAAACGCATTGATCCCGTCTTCGTGGTCAAGCAGATAGACCGGTGGCACCGTGAGGCCGGAGGCGATCGCCATCTCTTCGACGACGTTGAGGATCTTGCGCTCCAACAGATCACTGGTGTCGGGGGGCAGCAGCCGTCCGCCGAGCAGGGTCGCCAGCCGGCTGCCGCCTCCGGAGAGTTGCATCGCCTTGTAGCCGCTGCCACCCCCCACGACGGCGCCCACACTCGCCGCCACCGCGGCGAAGATATCGGGCTGCCACCAGGCGGCCGCCGGGATCAGTCCCTGCGCGTCGTGCGAACGTGAACCGACAACAAAGATGCTGGCCACGAGCAGATACGTGGCCCCCACGATGCCGGCCACGGCCACCGCCATCAGCACCACCAATCGTCCGGTGGTGCGCCGGGCCCGATCCTGATGCTCGAAGAAATTCATGGCTCCCCTGGGCGGCGTCTCTTTTTCTCAACGCTCGGCGGGGCGATGATCAGAACGAAACCTTGGGGGGCGTCTGAATCGCCTCGGCGTCGTCAAATTCCAGGAGCGTCGCCGGTGTGAAGCCGAAACGCTCGGCGAGAAGCACCGGGGGAAACGTGTTGCGATAGGTGTTGTAGGCGGTGACGGCGTCGTTGAAGGCCTGTCGGGCAAAGGCCACCTTATTTTCGGTGCTCGTGAGTTCCTCCTGGAGGGCGAGGAGATTCTGATTCGCCTTGAGGTCAGGATAGGCTTCTACCACGGCGAAGAAACGGCCGAGGCTTCGCGAGAGCATCGTCTCGGCCGCGCCCAGCGCCCCCATCGCGGCGGCGTCTCCCGGCTTGGCGGTGGCTGCCGAGGCGGCCGCGGCCGCCTGGTTGCGGGCCTCCGTGACAGCGAGCATCGTCTCCCGCTCATGTGCCATCATGCCCTTGGCGGTCTCGACGAGATTGGGGATCAGATCATGCCGCCGCTTCAGCTGCACGCTGATCTGGGCAAAGGCATTTTTGAACCGCTGTGAGAGAGTGACCAGCTGGTTGTAGACACCGGCCACCCACAGCCCGAGCACGAGAGCCGCCCCGAGGATGCCGAGCAGCGTGGTGGTGGATGACGACAGAGCGAGGAGTGACATGTCGGGGCTCCAAAACGTGGGACAGAAGCTGTTGGGCAGTCTACCCGCTTCTTGGGACCGAAATCCCCCGTCTATAGTCGTGCATCACCGACATCAACGGCAAGCCCAGTCGGGCTGCGTCCGGTCATGGCGAGCCTGACGGGCTCGACCCTTCCGCGAAACGCAGATAGCAGTCCTTCCGTCCGCGTCGCGATGCCATTCTCCTGCCATGTTCTCTTGTTCAAAAGCCGTCACGCTGCGCATAAACCGCTGAACGGATTTCAGCGAGATGGCGTTAATTTTTGTTTCCCTTTGTTGGTAACGTGACCATAGCGGTCGGCCTTTTTCAGATCGGCTTCATCTGATTTTCCGAAAAGGTCTGCTGCTCGCCTTACTTCGCCAGCTTGGATGAAAGGTCAAACTGGAATTCGTTGACTCCTTCGGTGACTGAGGCACGGAGGGGTGAGTCGTACACCGATGTGTAGGCGCGTGGCATGAGTTGCCGAGGCTCCGGCAGCAGGGTGTCGGTAGGCTCACCCGTCGACGGGTCGATTTTGTAGGCCGTGAGCTTGCTCACGGTAACAATGTATTCACCGACGGTTGTCCCACCGCCAAACTTCCTCCCGAGCGAAGCATTCAGCGAAAATGCGCCAGCCGCATCCGTCTTCCCCGCAGCCATCAACCCCTCGCCATCCGGCGTAAAGATAACGGTGACTCCCTCAGCAGGCTTGCCATCGAGCGCGAGCACCCCCTTGATCATTTGCACGTCAGGACCCGCTGGGCCACAACCTGCGTGCAGTGCAATGCATACAATCAGCAGGCCCGCCCGAATCCTTGGTAACCGTCGAGAATTACCAGTCATGTGAAACCACCTCCCCACCCTGTGCTGTGCCAAGCTCACCCCAAATGCCCCGGATGCTTGCCACTTGCATTTCCGAGGCGCCATAGCCCGGCCCATTCGAAGAGCCATCGCCGGTGTGTATTGTATCCGCCACGAACCGGACGGCGCCATCGCACATCACCACGCCTGCGCCTCCGGGATGGTAACTGCCGACAGGAACCATTGAGTAGGTCCAACCATTTGAATTACATCTCGGCCCGTTTGGCCGAACCCCAGTGACCACAACTGTATTTAGAAAAAACGCCCAGTTACTGCCATGATAGTACCTGTTATCGGTGCCATTCGTGGTATACACGCCACCGGCACCCAGTTCTCCCAAACACAATGCTGGCGGACTGTTGTCGCCCATCGCAAGCTTTCCAACGCCGCCTGGAAGCCGCCCTGAACGATCATCGACAGGCGCTTCGCCCATCAAAACCGTCTTTGACATTCCATCAGTGATTTGCGCAACAGTAGTACGCACTGGCCGGAATGGATTATTCTCCTCAAGTGCCCGATGGACGCTCCAGCCCGTGGTTGTCCCAGGACGAAACGGCCCGCGACGGACGGGTCTATCCACTCGATAATTTTGGTCGCCCATGCTGACGCAATAGTTCGAGAGCCCCAGAATACCTCGCAATGGCTTGCGTGATACCTCCGAGGGGCAGAGGAATCCTTTCGGCTGAGCACCAAAAACCCCTTTCGAACCGGAAAGAGTCGAGGGGCTCAGGCTAGAAACGCCCTGATTTGTCGCCATTTCCGCGAAGACGCCATCAGCAATCGCTGCTTCCTCAATGTAAGGCAGTAATTGAGGAAGTGCTCCCCACTCTCGTGCATTATCCCGCGCCGCAGCTGTTGCAGCCCCAGCACCACCAACCCACTTCAGCACCATTGCATAATCAAAATTGCTTGCTGGTAAAAATCGGTTGGTGTCCTCGTACCCTAGGACTGCGAGCCCAAGTTGCTTGAGATTATTCGAACAGGCTGATCGCCGAGCTGCTTCACGGGCCGCCTGAACGGCCGGTAGCAACAGGCCGATCAGCACCCCGATGATGGCGATCACGACCAAAAGCTCGACAAGCGTGAAGCCACGACGCGGCTGACCGCGATGGCCCAGGGTCCAAAAAAACATTGGCATCGTAAATCCCCTTTCTGTCCCCAAAAATGAAAAGAACAAAACCGAAAAGTTGGAATGACCTGATTGCTTTGTAGACCGCTACGAGCGGCGGCAACTCCATCCCCTTGAGGTGCCAGCCGACGATCCTCTTGTTCAATCTGCTCCTGTCGTCGTCCTCCCCACCAACTGTGGCTTGCCCGCGAGGCTCCACGCCTCGATCCCACCGCTGAGCGTACCCACCACCGCATTCTCCGCACCGAGCAACGCCGCCGCCACCGGCAGGCCTCCCTCAATCCGAGCCTCCTGCTGCTTGCCGCCCGTTGCCGACCATGTTCGCAAATGGCCGTCGCGGCCGATCGTCACCAGTCCGCCATCGGGCCGAAATTCGCACGCCAGCACACCCGTGGCCTTTGTGTATCGCGAATCGGTCTTACCAACATGGGCCGCCACGTTGGCCGCCGGCCAGCCGTCTTTCATGTTCCAGATGATCAGGTTGCCATCGTCCGACACGCTCGCCACCGCCTGCCCATCAGGCCGCCATTCGAGGTCGGTGATCCGGTTCTTGTGCTCCGACAGCGAAAAGACGATGGCGCCCTTCTCCGTTTCCCAGACATGAATACCCCCGGAGCGATCACCCGTGGCCAGCATACTACCGTCGGGACTGAACGCGAGGGCCGTGATCCAATCGGTGTGTTTCTTGATGCGGTGCAGCGGTTTGCCCGAAGCAATCTCGACCACCTCCACCACCTTCGTCGGGCCGCCGATCGCCACATAGCGCTGCGTTGCGTCGATATCGGCCGCCAGCACCACATCGACCATGTCGCCCACCTCGGCCCGTCGCTCACCGGTGGCGACGTCGAAGACCACGGCCTTCCCCGAGTGGGCGCCGCGACCACCCCCGGCGACCAGCAGGCTGCCATTACGGCTGAACCGCAGCGAATGCAGCGACCCCTCGGCAAAGGGCAGGCAGCCCAACAGGCGAAACGGACTGGTGCCACCGCCCGGCCCGAAGAGTAGCACCTGCTCCTGACCAGACACAGCAACGAGCGGGGCGACGGGGCTGGCCGCCATCGCCTGCGGAGCCGGCGGATGAGGGCTTTTGGTCGGCTGCTTGACGGCAAGCTTCCCCGGCATGATGGTCGGCAGATCCTTTGCGGCATTCACCGCTGCCGGATCGATCGCCGCCACACCCTTGAGCAGCGACTTTCCGCCTTTGCTTTCCAGGAGCCCCCCGCGAATCCATTGATCCACCAAGTCGATCGCCGCGTCGGGCAGCTTGGAACTTTCCGGCGGCATCGCAGCGATTCCTTCCATGTGGGCCATCGCCCGGTAGAGCGAACTGTTGGCCGGGCGACCGGCGACCACGGCGGGGCCAGATGAGCCCCCCTTCAACACGCCGGCATAGGTCGAGAGGTCGAGATCCGAGTTGGCCTCATCGACATTGTGGCAGCCGAGGCAATGCTCGCGGAGCAGCGGCTTGATGTCGTCATCGTAGGTCGGCGTGCCGACGGCGACGGCCGGCACGACCGCCAGCACGATGGTGACGCGAGACATGAAAAGGGCCATCGGCACAACCTCAGTGGTTGAAGATGAATTCATTGGAGTTGAGCAGGGCGTGGGCGACGTTGCAGAGATACTTCCGCTCGACCCGCCGATCGGGCGACGTGGGATCCACCGCCAGGATCGCGGCCAGTTCCTCCGAGGTCGGCTGGCGGCTCAGGATCCGCACGTAGAGCCCGCGGACAACCTCCTCTGCAGACCGCGACGCATCGAGCAATTGATCGACGATACTGCCTGGCTCCCGGAGCCCACGCTCGATCGTTTCCCCAACGGTGAGGTGCAGCGTCTGGCTGATGTTGGGCTCGAGCACCGTTTCGCACGCACAGACACTTTCCCGCTTGGCTTGGCCGAAGGTGCCAAAAAAATAAGCGTTGAAGGTGTCGCTTCTTCCGCCTTCCGGCATCACCACCGCCCGCTCGGCGGTGGACCGCCGCATCGGGGCGTCGTAGGCCAACGCCTGGTTGATGCAGTCGAAGAGCACATCGGATCGCAGCCGGCGGAGCGCGGCATGGGAGAACTGGGCCTCGTCATTCACGTTTGACGGATTGGTCTCGGCCGACAATTGGTACGTGGTCGAGAGACAGATGTCGTGAATGAGCCGCCGGGCATCGAAGTGATGGTCTTCGGCAAATCGCCGGCTGAGTTCCGCGAGCAGCGGTTCGTTACTGGCCGGATTGGAGATCCGCACGTCATCGACCGGATCGACAATCCCCCGGCCGAAGAACTGGGCCCAGATGCGGTTGGCGAGGTTTCGCCGGAAGAGCTCATTGCCAGGGTCGAGCATCCAATCGGCCAGCGCATCGCGGGGATCTCGCTCGGCAACATCGGCCTCCCCGCCACCGAGAAAGGCGGGCGGCATCGGTCGATTATCCACCGGATGCTTGACCGGCTGTGCATCGATGTCGATGAACGTAAAGTATTCCCGCGCCTCGGAGCCATGCTTCCGCCGCACGCCGGTGAAGAACGAGGTAAACCCGTAATAGTCATCCATCGTCCAGCGGTCGAAGGGATGGTTATGACACTGGGCGCACTGGGTTCGCAGGCCGAGGAAAATCTGGGCCGTGTCCTCGCCGAGCTTCATTGCGTCGATCTTTCCCTGCGGCAGCATGGTGTAGTAATTGCTGGCCGGGTTACGGAAGTTGGAACCATTGCCTGTCAGCAGTTCGCGAGCCAGCTTGTCCCAGGCCACCCCTGCCACCAGCTGCTCCCGCAGCCAACGGTAATAGTTCCAGCCCGCTTTGGTATCAGTGCCGCTTCCGGGATTCGTGTCGGTCTTGATCCGCAGCCACTCCCCCCACTGGGCCGCCCAGAGCTCGCCGCAGGCGTCGCGGGTGAGCAGCTCTTCCACCAGCAACTGCCGCATTCGGCGATTGACCCCTCGGCCGCCCTGGCCGACGAATTTTTGATACTCCTCCGGCGTGGGTAGCCGCCCGGTGATGTCGAGCGTGGCCCGCCGCAGAAACTCCTCGTCGGTGCAAAGGCCGGAGGGCTCGATCCGCAGCTCTCGCAGCCGGGCAAACACGAGCTCGTCGATGTAGTTGGCTGGCTTGACCGCGGCCGGAAAAACCGCTTCCTGCTCCGGCAACACCACCACCTCCGCCCCCACCGTAAACCGGTTGAACCGGGCGAAGACATGCGTCGCCCCCGGCTTCTTCCCACTGATCATCGCCTGATCGTCAATCGCCCCGATCGATTCGTTTTGATTCAGATAAAGGGCGAGGTCGGCGACGTTGCGACGGCTGCCATCAGAATAGTGGGCAACCACCTCGGCCTGCTGCTGGCCGGCACCGCTAAACGTGAGCTTTTCCGGTGAGATTTCCAGCCGGACCGGCTCCGGCGTGTTGGCGAGATCCCGCGGCGCTCCAGCTGCAATCCAAGCCAGGAGCGTCTGGTAATACTGCGACTCGGGCTTGAAGATCTCGCCGCCGGTATGCGTCACCTTGCCGGCAGCCTTCTCCAGCAGCAGGCTTTTTTCGGGTGCCGCCAGATTGATCCGCCGGCCCACATACTCTTCGACGATGCGGAAGTAATCACCCTCGGGGTCATAGCCAAACAGGGACAGCTTGAAGCCGTCCTTGCCGGTGCCGGCGCCGTGGCAGGCACCGTTGTTGCAGCCGCCCCGCATGAAGACGGGCATCACGTCGTTTTTGAAGCTGGGCACTGGGTCCACGGCCAGCGCAGCGCCAGACGTGAAGGCCAGCACCAGCGACACGCAGGCGAAGCGATGGCGAAAACGATGGTGTCTACGCATGATGTCAGTTCCTCTCCGGGTCGACTCGCAGCATGCCGCTGCCCGACTCCTCGCGAATCGTCTGCCCCTTCTCTTGCACGAGCGCTTCGCAGTAGATATCGCGATAGAGCCCGGTCAGGCAGTCTTTTGTCACCTTCACATGAAAGGTGGCCGTCGTGTCGCGGCTGGTGGCTCGTGGGATCGGCTCGATCTGCTCGACGCCGAATGGCAGCCGCCCGAGCCGCAGTTCCGCCTCACCGGCAAATGGCTTATGGTGATTGATCTCGGCGGTGATCGTGCCGGCTTGGCCGCGCTCGATGGCCGCCCGCAGGAGCGTCACGATCAGATGCGGCTCACCCACCGTCACCGGCACGCTCGGTGAGCACACATAATGGAAGCCGGTGCCAGAAATTGGATCCCCGCCCTCGTATTCCCGGCCCGTGATGATGAAGGGGAAATCACCGACGACGGCCTTGGGGCCCGCTTTGAGCCGATAGGTGCCCGCGGTTTCAGCGGCCTTGATGATTAACGGCGGCTGCCGTTCAACACCGGGGGGCAGCCAGTCGGCCTCAAGATAGACAGCTCCAGCAAAGCCGGGCTGCCGATTCACCCGCACCGTCAGGTCGAGCGTACCGTTGTGAACCAGCGGCGTCCGGGGAGGATCGACCGCAAGATCGAAAGCCGCCCCCTCCACCACGGCGAGGGCCAGTCGCCGCGTGATCCGGAAGCACATCGCAAAACCACCGCGACGGTCGGTCGGTCGGGTGTTCATGACAAAGCCGCCGCGAAACGACTCCCGGGCCGTGGGATCGACAGGCTCCACGATCAAATCAACAAGCGTGGCGATCGGCTTCACGCCCGGCTCGGCAATGAATGTGACCGGAACATTTCCATCGCCTTGCCGAAAGGGCGGCGCTTCCATGGTGACTCCAGCCGGTAGCCCTTCGGCCCGCAGCTGGAGCGGCTCGTTGTAGGTCGAACCAAACCCCTTCTGAATGAGGAGCGGCCGCGTACTACGCCGTCCGGGAAACAGCACAACACGATCTCGAGCGAGTGCGTTCTGGCTCCGAGCCGGCTCATGTGTCACAAAGGCACTGTCGATGTGAGGCTCAAACTCGACGCGATAGACATGCCGGGGGCCGCCCTCCCGGCGAGTGTCGCTGATGCCGATCAGCCAATCGCCATCGGTCTTGGGCTCAAACATGAAGACCGGATCAAGCCGCAGCTTCGTCTGATGGCGGTAATGGTGGCCGGTCAGATCATGCGGCTCCCAGCGGCTGTCGTCTTCGTCCCACTGCTGCTTGGCAAGGTTACCCTCGGCCGGTTTGATGATCACCCTGGCGTCAAGTTCGGAATCGAGCGTGGCCGCATAGGTGCGAACCCGGTAGCGATCCCCCTTCTTGGCGGAAAACCGAAACCAGTCAGTCTCGCCCCGAGACTCGATCACTCCATTGATGGCTACCGGAAGCCGCTGATTGATGAGATGCGGGATTTTTTCACTTGATTTTCGGTCTTCTCTGGCTGCCTCGCGGGCTGCGACGGCCTGGCTGCGGGCCTCCAGATAGTCTCGATCGGCCTGCGACAGCGACTCGAGCGGCAAAGTGACCACCCGCCGATCCACACTTCGCTCGAGATCGACGGCCGTCTCCATCTGACGCAACACCTTCAGCTGACCGGATGACTTTTTTCCACCTGCGGTTGTCCAGTACCGAAATTCTTCCAGGTCGAATTCGGCGGCGTCGGAGGCCAAGGTCTTTTGTGGCTCAAAGAAATCGGGCAACTCCGAGGCACGAATACGGTTGGGCCAGAAGCTGTGATGCCCTTCGGCATCAGCGGCAAAGATTTTCACCTCACCCGCTTCATACGGCCCCGGCGTCGGCACCACGACCTGTTCCTCGAGCCGGCCGCGGATGTCTCCCAGCAGGCTGATCATCGCGACTTCCCCCGCCTTGGCCCCCAGCGGGAAACAGACCAGCGGCCGTGGAAACGTTCCCACGTGCATTCCATACGGGCGGCCGCCTGTTTCGTAATCTATCGACTGCCGAACGTGGATGAAAAACCGGCCCGTCTTCTCCGGCACAAACTGAACGATCGGATCTTGCAGATGAAGGGCATTGTCGTCGTTGGAAACGAGCTGCCGCCCTCGTTCATCATGAACGCTTACCGTCGGATCATTCAGCCCGTCGTAATGATGCGTGCCGAGCCGTGATGCCAGCAATTCGACCGTGATCGACTGCCCCTTCTTCACATCGATCGCATACCAGTCGTGGTCTTGGGCAACGGCACCTGAGCAGATGCCACTGACTACCGAATTGAGGGGCACGGCCTGGGCAAACTCAGGCGAATCATTGCGAATCGGCCTGCCCTTCTCGTCGCGGTCGGCCCACGGATGCTCTTCCTGGACGACCGGGAGCGTCGTCACCCAGAAGGCGACCATCTCGGAGAGCGCGTCGGCGGTGCGAATCCGTAGCAGGTGTTCTCCCGGCGGGCAGTCAGGAGCGATTTTGAGCTTCATGAGAACCGCCTGACCAGGCTTGAGCTGCCGCGGAAAACCACGGTCGTCGAGCGCTTCTTCGAGCATCGAGAACCCAACGCACTCGATCCCGGGCTGAAAGAAGAGCACCTCCTGAGCGGTCTGGAGATGGGTGCCGTACACAACCACGTCGACAGTCGTGCCCCGCTGACCGATCTGTGGCAGGATTTTCTCGACGGCGTATTCGGCCGCGGCATCGGCCCGATCACCCACCGTCAGCATCACGAGACAGGCGAACAAAAGGCGAATGAGCGGCTTTCGGTTCATCGGCATGGGCGACTCCCCGTCAGGCAATCAACGCGTCAACCGGACGGCCGTCGTCGACAATTTCGATGGGCCGCTCGCCCGGAGCCATCAACTCTTTGTCGGAGTTGATGCCGATCAGCTTATAGATCGTGGAATGCAGATCATGGAGCGGCAGGGCGTCCTTGACGGGGTCGGATGACGTCGCATCGGAGTCACCGTAGATCAGGCCCCGCTTCAGCCCACCGCCGGCGAGCCCCAGCGAGAAAACCCGCGACCAATGATCGCGGCCCGCCGCCGAATTGACCTTGGGCGTCCGGCCAAACTCACTCGCCACCCAGACCAGCGTGCTGTCGAGGAGACCTCGCTCATCAAGATCGTTGATGAGGGCGGCCAACGCATGGTCGAGGGGCGGCATCTGGCTTTGATAGGCCTCACGGAGTTGCACATGATTGTCCCAGCCCCCGAAACTGAGCGTCACAAACCTCGCCCCAGCCTCGACCAGCCGGCGGGCGAGCAGCATCCGCATGCCGGCCTGCGACCCAAGCGACGCACCGTAGTGGCCCTGCGCCAAATACTTGCCGCGGCCATAAGCATCCTTGACCGAGTCGGGCTCCTGCGACAAATCGAAGGCGTTGCGGACCTGCTCCGACGTGAGCAGGCCATAGGCTCGCTCGGCAAAGGAGTCCATCGTATCGAGCATGGCGGGGCTGGCCTCGAGCTTTTTGAGCCGCCCATTGACCACATCCCGCAGATTCCGCCGCATCTCGAGATCGGAGAACTCGACGCCCCGCGGCAACTGCAGGTCACGCACCGAAAAATTCTGGTCCGAGGCAGGATCGCCTCCCGTGCCAAAAGCACCATACTTCGGGCTCAGGTAGCCCGTGCCGACCCCGCCAAAATTGCCGCCATCGGGAATCCCGATAAACGGGGGCAGGCCGTTTCTCCAGCCAAACTCGTGGCTCACCACCGCCCCGACATGCGGGTGCTTGATCGCCGGGCTCGATTTGTGGCCTGAGAGCATGTGGTACATCCCCAGCGCATGATCCGGCACGGAGCCCACCACCGACCGCACGATGGACATCTTGTCGGCGATCTTCGCACAGGCAGGCAGGGTTTCGCTGAAGACGACGCCCGGAATCGGTGTCTTGGCGACGCCAAACGGGCCGCGATATTCGGTCGGGCTGTCCGGCTTTGGATTCCACGATTCCTGGGCGGAGATTCCGCCCTGGCAAACGATCTGGATCACGCTCTTGGCGGTGCCTTCCTTCGACTCGTACCACTTCTGCTCACCGCGAGCCTGCTCCATCCGTAGCAGATCGGCGAGCGACAGTCCGCCGAGGGCCAGCGAGCCCACCTTGAGCACGCCCCGCCGCGACCAACTGGTCGCCTGATAGCCCCGACAGCCGTCGAAACTCGAAAAATCACCCATCTTGAACTCCTCAACCGACGCACCGGTGTCGAATGGAGAAAAGGCCGGACCGAAGACCATGTTTTTCCGGGCCATGAAACAAACCAAGATTCGTTCTCGCGGGGAGTCGCCGCCGGGCCGGGGTTTGTTTCGGCGATCCCCCGCCATAGCCTAAGAACAGCTTTGAGACCGATTCCCCTGCCGTGGCCCCCGCCGCATCCGCCATGCCCAACCGGTCAGACGAGCCAGCCGCCGACGACCATCTGCTGATGGTGCAGAGGCTGTTTGTCAAATATCAGATGCAGATCCGGGCCTTTGCCGTCGGGCTCACGGGCGACTTCACGGCCGCGGAAGACGTGCTCCAGGATGCGTTTCTGACGATTACCAAGAAAGCGGCCGACTTCCGCCCCGGCACGAGCTTCTTGTCGTGGGCGTTTACAATCACGCGACTGAAGGTTTACGAGAACTCGCGGGCGACGCGGCGTTTTTCCCGCGAAGTACTCGAATCACTCGCGGCATCGCTGCCGATCGCGGACATCGAGCACGAACGCCACAGCGACGAGCGACTTCAGCCGCTGCTGGAGTGCATCGACGAACTTGCGCCGAAGGCCCGGGAAGTGCTCCGGCTCCGCTACTTCGCCGAGCACGGTCCGGCCGAGATCGCCGCCATGCTGGGAAGAACGGTGGCGGGCATCAATGCGACGCTGGTGAAGTGCCGTGAGGCGTTGCGGCTTTGTGTGGCCCAGAAGTTGGCAACCGATTCGTAAGGCTTGAGGACAAACGATGTTGGACGATCGCACTGTCGATCTGATTCACGGCTGGCTCGACGGCTCGCTCGACGACCTCGGGTTCGCCGAACTCCAGGTGACGCTCGCGGAATCGCCCGAGGCCCGGAGCCGGTTCTGGGACGAGGTTCGTTTCCACAGCGACCTCCACGAGGCGGTGAAGACTCACTTCGCGGCTCCGGCCACCTTCGCTCCGCCGGCCATGCCAGCTCCACCGGAGGCCGACAGAGCCAGACCGTCTCGCCATTCATGGATCGGCGGCATCGTGCGTCGGCATGGCGCGTTTCTCGCCGGCGGCATGGCGCTGCTCGCGGGTGGCTGCGGCCTCGGCAGTGTCGCCACGTCGCTCTCGTTTGCCTACGGGGGCTGGTCCCCACAGCGCGCGGAAAACGTGGTGCTCGTTCACGAAGACTTTGAATCGCCCCCCGCCCCGCGGCATGATTTCGTGCCTCGATCACCGGGCTACTGGAGTGGCGATGTCACCGCCGTGGTCGAGGCGGAACAGGGTGTCGCGCCGAGGGCGGGCAAAAAAATGCTTCGCTTCGTCGCCACGGCCCCCTCCGGGGAATCGCCCGCCTTCAACTCGGCATCTGAGATCTGGCGACTGGTTGACCTTCATCAGGTCCGCGAGCAGTTGGGCATGGGCGACAGCGATGCCGACCTGTCGCTCGAATTCACGGCGACCTTCAACGGGGTTGCGCCGTCGCCGGGGAGAAGACCGGACTGCTTCATCAAGGCGATCGCCACGGACGCCGACAGCCCGGCCGCCCGATCTCTCTGGCTGCAGTCTGGTCTCCAGGGCGCGAGGGACAGTGATCCGGCCGGCGTCTATGTGCTTGCCGAACAAAAAGACTTGCTCGATGCCGATCCCAGCTCATGGCAGCGGCTCACGATTTCGCTGCGGGCCCCGGCTCGCGCCCGCACGCTGATGCTGTATTGCGTGGTGAGCGACACAAGCGACACCGCCCGCGACAGCGAGAGCCGCCTGGAGGGGCAATACATCGACTCGATCCAACTCTCCGCCGAGCCGCTGCCAGCAGCGCCGTGAAGCGAGGGGCTACTCCCGGCCAAGGAAGGCGCCGATCGTGGTCGGCTGGTGGCCGATGCGGTGGCTTTGCACTTCGATGAAGCGCCGGTTGGCGGGAACCTCGAAGGGCTTCGTGTAGACCTGCCAGGGGCCGGAGTATTTCTTTTTCGTGCCAAGCCGGTAGCCGATCGACGCACCGGGGTCACTACAGGAGAGCGACACCACATACACCATCGAGTCGCCTCTGATCTCGGCCTTCTCATCGATGTCGGCCGGCGGCGTGGCCGGCTGCTTGCCGTCCGGTGGCCAGATTTTTTCCTGCACGAGCCTCGTCTCGGGCAGCACAAACCCAAGATCACCGGTGTCTTTGATCCAGGCATCGAGGTGCTCCCGCAGGGCGGCGATCCGCTCCTGATGCCCAGTCGCATCGATGAGGTTATTGACCTCCCACGGGTCGGCCTCGGAATCATAAAACTCTTCGGCCGGCCGCTGCTTGGCGGCGAGCTGCCACTGCTCCGGCCGCTGCGGTCCTGATTCCTCGAGCGCATACAGCTCCGCAGTCATCGGCAACTGCTCGCGATAGGCGTTGCGAATCAGGTAGGGGAGATCAGTGACAACGTTGCGGGTGTAGCGATAGCGGCCGTCCGACACGCTGCGGGTGCGGTCATAGACTTCGTCGAACCGGTCGGCGTTGGCATAGGCATGGCCCCGGCGGTAATCGTCGCGTTCGTGGGCGAAGCGTCCGAGAAACGGCGTGCCGTCAAGCCGTGCGTCGGGCTCGATGCCGGCCAGCGACAAGACGGTGGGCCCGAAGTCGACGAAGCTCACCACCCGGCTGTCGCGGCTGCCGGCGTTTTTTCCGTCGGGATGGCGAACGATCAGCGGCACCCGAAGGCCCGTGTCGAAGCACGACCGCTTGCCGCGGGGCAGGCCGACGCCGTGATCGCTGAAAAACATGATGATCGTGGAGTCGAGGAGCAGGGCGTCTCGCAGTTCCTTGATCCGCTCGCCGACCCACCGATCCATCGCAGCGATGTTGTTGTAGGTGCGGGCGACGGCATCCCGCACGTGCGGCGTGTCGGGATAAAACGGCGGCAGGGGCACGTCCTCGGGGGCGACCACCTCCGGCCGCCGTTCGGCCTTTGGAAATGCCTGGCCCTCGTGCGTGCCCCCGAAGTTGAAGACCGCAAAGAAGGGCTGGCCGGCGGCCCGGTTTTGCCAGTGTGCCTTGCCGCTTGAATCGTCCCACACCGTCACAGGGTCGGTGAACTGATAGTCCTTCTTCGCATTGTTGGTGCAGTAGTAGCCGGCGGCCCGCAGGTGTTCCGGGAAGCAACGCACGAAGGGGGGCGGCAGCCCTTCGTATCCCGGGATGTCGCGGTAGGCATCCGGATTCTTTTTCACGGCCGCCGGGCTGGGATTGCCGTTTCGCATCTGCATCGTGCCGATGCGGGTGCAAAACATGCCGGTGATCAGCGACGATCGGGCCGGGGCGCAGACCGGCGACGTGGCAAACGCGTTGTCGAAGACGACGCCCTCGC
>CAYZFV010000374.1:0-4744 GCA_964477765.1 uncultured Candidatus Kuenenia sp. | reverse complement strand
AGCGCGCCGACGAGCCCGCCCGCCGTAAAAATGTCGGCCATGATCTCTTCGTAAGCCCGGGCATCCTGCCGGACATCGAGCCGCGTCATGTGGAGGCCGAACGTGCGGACGAGATCAAGCCAGCGGCGGACGGGCGAATCGGCCGAGAGCCCGTGGTCGCGGTCGAGGCACTCCACGAGCGTGGCGACGTCGGCCGCAAAGACCGTGGCGGATGGATAGGCGGCCGCCGTCACCGGGTCGGCGAGGCTCGTCACTTCCGACGCCCGCAGGCGAAATTCGATCATCCGCAGCCAGCGGCGATACGCCTCGTGGGGCGGCACCTTCTCGAGCACCGCCGCCAGCTCGGGCCACTCGACCACCGCCGCCTGCAGCCGGTCTTCCAGCGGCTGTGAACCGCGGGCCTCGTGGAGCGAGACGGTGAGCATGTCATAAAGCTGCTTGCACCAGGCAAGGTGGGCTTGGATGGCGGTGGCCCGCAGGCGGAGCAACGTGGTCTCGGTGATGTCGGCCGTGACAAACGGGTTGCCGTCGCGGTCGCCCCCCATCCATGAGCCGAAGGTGATGAAGGCGGGGATCTCGAACGACTCGCCGGGATAGGCCGCAGCCAGTCCGCGACGAAGCGATTCATGCACCTGCGGCACCGCTTCCCAGAGCCGTGGCATCAACGAGAGGCCGCGGTCGACCTCGTCGAGCACGGTCGGCCGGGCAGGCTTGAGAAACTCGGTCTCCCAAAGGATGACCAGCTCTGTCTGCAGATCGCTTTCCAGTTCGGCCCGTTCGCGGGGCAGCAGGTCTTCACGGTCGAGCGCCTGGAGACTCTGCCGCATCCGTCGCAGCTTCGCCCGGATGCTCCGCCGCTTGGCTTCGCTCGGGTGGGCGGTGAAGACCAGTTCGATCGCGAGGCTGTCGAGCGCCCGCTGCATCTCGGCCGGGGACATGCCGCCGGCGGCCAGTTCCTGGATGGCGGCGGCCAGCGATTCTCCGAGCGGCTGCGGATGGCGAAGCCGCTCCCGATCCCGCAGCACCCGCACCCGCTGCCGGTCTTCGGCGATGTTGGCGAGATCGAAAAAAATCGAGAGGGCGCGGGCCACGATCCGAGCCTCCGCGACGTCGAGGCCTTCGATCTTTTCGGCCAAAAGGGGCTCGGCCTCGTGCATGCCGAGGCGGCGGTCGCGGGCCAGCCGGCGGATGTCGGCCACGAGCGACGAGGCTTCCGGGCCGGCCTGTTCCACGATCACCGCGTCGAGTTTGCCGTCGAGCAGGCGAATGTCGCGCCGCAGCAGGTCGTCGTTGACCACGGGCAAAGTTTCCGGAGGCGGGAGTCGGGCGGGAGAGGCAGAAGCAGCATAAACGCTGCAAAAATCGCGCCAACCGCCTGAGGTTGGTGCCCGGCGGAAGACGTCATCGAATCAAAGGCTCATGAATCGCGGTATGATCCGGATATGCGAAGTTCCACGTTCTCTGACCGCTGCCGCCTGCTGCCGCGGCATCTCTGCCTTGTTGCTGGGCTGGCTACGGTTGTGGCTGTTGCAGCGATGGCCCGCGCTGAAGACGATCCCGTACGGTGGATGCAGATCGAAGCCGAGATCGCCGGCGATGCTGCCTGGGGCCACTGGGGGGATCAGCCGGATCGGTATGTGTCGTGGAGCAACCATTCCAACCGGCTGATCCCGGTCTACACGTTTGGGCTGGGGGTCGACGGTCTGCGTGGAGAGAACAGCCCGTATCGCAGCGAAGACCGCCTGCGTGAGATGTACGGGCGGCTCCCCGAGGACACCCTCAACCCCGCCGCCGATTACTTCGATCAGACCGATATCCACCGTCTGCAGCTGCTGGCCGCCGAGTCGGGTAAGAAACGCATCGTCCTGATCGTGTTCGACGGCCTCGACTGGCATACGACCCGCGCGGCGGCGATCGCCACCCGTGGCGCGGTGACCTACGACGAGGGGCGGGGCGACGGCTTTGGGTTTCAGACGTACCGCGGACCGCCGACCGACTTCGGCTGGTGTGTGACCAGCCCCGCGAATGACGGCACGAAGGTTGATGTCGACGCGCAGGCGGTCCGCAACCCGGGCGGCACGACACCGGGGGGCTACGATCCGCGGCGTGGCGGTGATACGCCCTGGGATCGGCGGGCGAGCGCCCCCTATCTGATGGGCCGCGACCGGGAGCGGAAGCATGCCGTGACCGACTCGGCCGCCTCGGCCACCGCCCTTTGTGCCGGCCGCAAAACCTATAACGACGCGATCAATGTGGGCCCGACCGGCGAGCCCCTCGAGCCGATCGGTGTGACGCTGCAAAACCGCGGCTATGCGGTGGGCGTGGTGACGAGCGTGCCGATCTCTCACGCGACGCCCGCCTGTGCCTACGCCAACAATGTCACCCGGGACGACTACCAGGATCTTTCCCGCGATCTTCTGGGGCAGCCGTCGATCGCCCGGCGGTCGGGCACGCGGCCGGGTCTCGATGTGTTGCTGGGTGCCGGGCATGGCGTCGACGCTGAGGCGGACGGGCAGCAGGGCCTCAACTACGAGGCGGGCAACAAGTACCTTGCTCCCTCGACGCTCCAGGCCATCGATGCGGCCCACGGTGGTCGCTACCACGTGGTGCAGCGAACGGCGGGGCGGCAGGGCGATGAACTGCTTGCCGAGGCGGCCACGGCGGCCATCGCTGCCGGGCGGCCACTGTTTGGCTTCTTTGGCGTGGCCGAGGGACACCTGCCGTTTCAGACGACCTGCGGCGACTTCAACCCGCTTGGATCGCGGGTGGAGGCTGGAGAGCCGGAGGCGCTCCGCAAAAAGTATGCCCCGATCCGTCCCTACACCGAGGCCGACATCGATGAAAACCCGACCCTCGCCGACATGACCCGCGCGGCGCTCGACGTGCTTGCCACGCGAGGCCGATTTTGGTTGATGGTGGAGGCGGGGGACGTCGACTGGGCGTCGCACGCCAACAACATCGACACCGCGATCGGCGCTGTGAAGAGCGGCGATGCCGCCTTCTGGGCGGTCGTGAAATGGGTGGAGCGAAATGGCGGCTGGGACGACACCGCCGTGATCGTGACCGCCGACCATGGGCACATGTTTGTGCTCGAGGACGCGGAGCTGTTTGCGAAGCGAGCCAACAGAGAGCAGTCGGCGCTGCAGGCCACCGGGCTTGCGCCCGGTGCTTTTTGAGGAAGAACGCGCCGGGTGCTTTTTGTGCCACCGGGCTTGCGCCCGGTGCTTTTTGAGGAAGAACGCGCCGGGTGCTTTTTGGGCCGCCGGGCTTGCGCCCGGTGCTTTCTGGCGACAGCTTCTATCAGCAGATCAGTGCCTTCATCTCGCGGACCGCCTGCGTGAACCCCACCAGCACGGCCCGCGACACGATCGAATGGCCGATGTTGAGTTCGTGCATGCCGTCGAGCCGCGCCACAGGCACGACGTTGCGGTAGGTCAGCCCGTGGCCGGCGTTGAGCACGAGTTTGGCCTCCCGCACCACCGCCGCCGCCCGTGCCAGCCGCACGAGTTCGTCATGCCGGGCCGCCTCCGAGACGGCATTGGCATATTCGCCCGTGTGGAGTTCGACCGCCGCCACGCCGAGGTCGACCGCCGCCTCGATCTGCCGCGGGTCGGGATCGATGAAGAGCGACACGACGATGCCGGCCTCGTGGAGCCGGGCGACGGCGGCCGCGGTCGCCTCGCGGTGGGTGACCACATCGAGGCCCCCCTCGGTCGTCACCTCCTCGCGGCGCTCCGGCACGAGCGTCACCTGATCAGGCCGCACCCGGCAGGCGATGTCGACCATCGCCGGCGCGATCGCCGCCTCGAGGTTGAGCTTCACCTGCACCGTGCGGCGGAGCACTTCGAGATCGCGATCCTGAATGTGCCGCCGATCCTCGCGGAGATGCACGGTGATGCCGTCGGCCCCGCCGAGTTCGGCCAGCGCCGCCGCCCACACCGGATCAGGCTCCACCGTGCGGCGGGCCTGCCGGATCGTGGCGACATGGTCGATGTTGACGCCGAGAAGGGCCATCAAAGGCCCTTCTTGAGGAGCACCACGGCGTTGCCCCGCGGCGTCCGCACCTGCAACACGACCCCTTCGTCGGGCGACTCCTTTTCGAGCGCCGCCGCAAACTCGGCGATCGTGGCCACCGGCGTGCGGCCCACCTTGCGGATCAGCACGTTGGGGCCGAGGCCCGCCTCGGCCGCCACGCCGTCGGGATCGACGCGGTCGACGAGCACGCCATCGAAATCGGCGTAGGCGTCGTCGGCCACCGAGCCCTTGTCGCGAACGGCCAGCCCGAAGGCCTGCGAATAGTAGGTCTCCTTGCTGGGGGGACTCGACCGCGGGCCGGGGCCCTCGCCCCGCCTGGCCAGCTGATCCGGCAGCGGTTTCACCGAGATCGAGAGCGTGAGCGGCTTGCCCTCGCGCACCACCGTGAGCGTGTGCGACTTGCCGATCGCCGCCCGCTCGACCACTTCCTGCAGCGTTCGAGGGCCGTCGACAGGCTGGCCATTGAAGCTCGTGATCACGTCGAGCTCCTGCACGCCCGCCTCGGCGGCCGGCGTGTCGGCCATCACCTCGGTGACGAGCACACCCTTGCGATCCGGCACACCCAACTGGGCTCCCATCTCGCGGGAAAGCTGCCCGATCGACACACCCATGTAGCCACGTTCCACCGATCCCTTGGCGATGAGTTGCTCGCTCACCCACCTGGCCAGATTGATCGGGATCGCGAAGCCGATTCCCTGGTAGCCGCCGC
>CAYZFV010000373.1:0-8561 GCA_964477765.1 uncultured Candidatus Kuenenia sp. | reverse complement strand
CTCGCCAAGCTCGACGAACAGGGTCTGCTCGGTCTTCTCCGGCAGGTCGGAGAGCACCTGGGTCTTCGTGCGGCGGAGGAGGTAGGGCCGCACCGCGCGGGCCACCAGCTCCGAGCCGTTGCCGCGGCCACCGGCCAGGAATTTCTTCAGCCGGGTGGCGCTGCCGAGCTGACCGGGGTTGAGAAACTCGAAGATGCTCCACAGCTCACCGATGTGGTTTTCCACCGGCGTGCCCGTGACGGCGAGGCGGTGGCGGGCCTTGAGGAGCCGGCAGGCCTTCGCCGCCTGACTGGCGGCATTCTTGATCGACTGCGCCTCGTCGAGAATCACGTAGTCAAACTCGGTCTCCCGGTGCTGCATGATGTCGCGGCGGAGCGTGCCGTACGTGGTGAGCACGAGATCATGGTCGGTCAGCTCCGTGGCGGCATCGGTGCGGGTGTTGCCGGTGAAGTTCAGCACCCGCAGTGAGGGGGCAAACTTCCGGGCCTCCTCGATCCAGTTGAAGATCAGGCTCTTGGGCACCACGACCAGTGACGGCCGGCGGGCGATTCCTGATTCAGCCATGATCGCCTGCCGCCGCACGAGCAGGGCGAGCACCTGGATCGTCTTGCCGAGGCCCATGGCGTCGGCGAGGCAGCCGCCGAGACCCATCCGTTCGAGAAACGCCAGCCAGCCGAGCCCCTCCCGTTGATAGTGTCGCAGCGTGCCCTCGAAGCCCTCCGGCTCGTCGGCGGCATCGGGACGCTCGCCCCGCGCGAGCTCCTCGCGGATCCGCTCGAAGGCCTCGTCGACATGGGCGGTCGGCTGACCGGCCAGCAGGGCATCGAGGAGGGCGACTTGGATGCGGCTGTAGCGGAGCGTGCCATCCTGCTTCTGGGCCAGCATCGCCATCGGCTCAAACTGGGCCGCGAAATCGTCGGGCAGAATCCCGATCGAGCCATCGGAGAGCTGCACCGATCGTTCGCCGCGAGCCAGCGCCGCCAGGAGTTCCGGCATCTCCGCCGACACGCCGCCAAAGTCGACGGGTCCCGACAGTTCCAACCAGTCGATGCCGCTGGTCACGTTCCAGGCCACGCTCCCGGCCGGGCGATACCGCCGGCCGGCCACCTCCACCGCCCAGCCGAGGGCCGCTAGCTGCGGCACCGAGGCATCGAGCCGGCCGCGGGGAATCTCGACGTGATGGGTGAGCGGGGCGTCGGGATCATCGGGCTTGGCCGGCGTGGCGCCATATTTCGGCAGCATCGCCAGGGCTTCCCGTTCGGCGGCGCGATCCCGCCGCACGAGCACCCGCCGCGCGGCGTCGGCCGCCCCGCCCGCGGGATCGTCGGCGGCGATCATCATGCCGCTGTAGTCGAACCACACGCTGCCGGCCAGCTGCACACGAGCGGCAACGCGACGCCGACCGCGGCGGGGCCGGCCATCGTCAAGTTCCTCGTCGGCGACGGTCGGCACGTCGCCAACCACAAGCTTGGGCCGCGGCGGGCCTGACTCGATCCGCCAGCCGGTCCAGCCCGGCAGCACGATCCGCGGCACATCGGCCAGCGTGGCCAGCTGCTCGATGAGCCCGTCGACCTGCCCACCGGCCAACTCGATCGGCCCCCGGCGCTCGAACTGATCCATCCAGGCCGTCGGGGAGGTTTCCGCGGAGTCTGGCAGTGACAGTCGGGCCAGCCGATCAGGGAACACGATCAGGCCCGACCGCAGAATCGCCCGCGGCTCCTTGATGTCTTTCCGCTGGCTCCCGCGGACGAGCATCCCGCGGAGGGTGGCCTTGGCGGGTGGCCGCCGCCGGGCCGCCCCGTCATCAAGGGTGGAATCCTCGTCAATCGCCGCCCGCAGGCTGCCGTCGTCGTCTGGCTCGAGCACCAGCGCAAACTCCCACGGCCGGCTGCCATCCCAGGCGAGCGGCTCCACCAGCTCCGGCTGCCGGCGCGGCTCAGGCTGCACCACCAGCCGGCCGGTCTCGCAGAGCATGGCCAGATCGGTCGCCGCGGCCTGCGGGCTGATGGCGATCCGGGCGATCGAACGCCGCTCGAGCGGCGCCATCGCGCCGGTGTCGCTCACGGCGACGGTGCCCACGAGTCGGGCGATGAGCGACCGCTCCTGCTGGTCGAGTTGGTCGAGCTCGACCTGGCCCGGGCCGATGATGACCGGCTTCGGCCGGCCCGTGGCCTGCCCCGTCACATCGAGCTGCATCCGCGAGGGCACGACGACCGCCGCATGGGCATCGAGCGAGGCGGCGATGTCGAGCACGAAAACAAGCGCGCCGGCCGTGCGACGCGCATCGCCGATATGCAGGCCGGCCGTGCGCACGGCCGGTTCGACGAGCCGGCGGCGTTCGTCGAGTTCGTTGGCCCAGGCGGGCTGCCGGCCGGCACCGCGTCGTGCTGCGGGGCCGGTCGGTCGGCTGACCACCGGCTGCTGGCGGACCGGCACTCGCAGGGGTTCTTCGGGTTCGTCGGCGGCTACCGACTCGTCGATCTCCTCGAAATCATCGGCCGGGATCACATCGAGGGCGACGGGCGTGTGGTCATGGATCGACGAGAAGAGGGAGCGACGATCGATCTCCATGAGCGTGGCGGCGAGGAGCGGGCAGGGCCGGCCGGCTCGGCCGGGCTGCGTGGTCGAGCGGCTTTCGAGCGTCATGCCGCCGCGGCGGCCGGCGGCGAGTTCGAGCAGCACCTCCTGCGTCTCGCCCGACGCCTCCTTGAAGATCGCCCGCACCTGCCCCACCCGCGGGCAGGAGAGGCGGGTGGGGGAGATGTCACGGGCGGCTTTGATGTCGGCAGGGGCGAAATGTTTGGCGAGTCGTTTCTCGAGTGATGTCATGCGCGGGGATGAATGGGGATGATGAATGGATAGGCGGCGCGAAACACGCCAGTGTATCCGCCCGGGGGTGTTCGATCGACAGGCACGGCGATTTCCCGCTGGAGACAGCTCGGATCGGCTCCGCGGCGCAGCGAATGCCGCCGCAGACTCCCGTTCGTGCCACGCCGCCAGCCGCGAGCCGGCAGGACGATCCGCCCCCGTCGCCGCTTCTGTCACGCTCTCCGCCGCACCCACACAAGCATCTGCGGTGGGCGAGCCCTACAGTCGTGCAATCCATTCCCTTGGAGCAAGCGGCCATGAAGGTCGGCATCGACAGCTACTGCTACCACCGTTTTCTCGGAGACGTGTATCCGGAGCAGGATCCGCCCACCACACCCCTGACGATGGAGTCGGTGATTGACCGGGCGCACGAACTTGGCTGCGAGGGCATCTCGCTCGAGTCGTGCTTCTTTCCGAGCTTCGATGCCGGCTCCCTCGCCGACGTGCGGGCGAGGCTCGACGCCTACGGGTTTGATCGCGTCTACGCCTGGGGCCATCCCGACGGCCTCGAGGCGGGCAGGAATCGAGAGGCCAAGGACGACATGATCCGCCACATCCACCACGCCAAGGCCATCGGCGCGCGGGTGATGCGGGTGGTCGGAAGCAGTTTCAGTTTCGTCCGCGATCCGCACGAGCCTCAGCTCCGCATCCTCAGCGGCTGGTTCAAGGAGGCGGCGCGGGTGGCTGCCGATGAGGGCGTTTCCCTGGCCATCGAGAACCATATCGACTACGACGCCGACGAACTCCTGCGGCTGATCGAGGAAGTCGACTCGCCGTTCTTCGGCATCAATCTCGACACGGCCAATTTTCTTCGCGTGCAAGACGATCCCGTCGCGGCGACCGAAAAACTGGCGCCGCATGTGCTGGCCACACACATCAAGGATGTCGAGCCGGTGAAAGGCCGCAGCGTCCGGGCCTGGAACTACTTCGCCTGTGTCTCGGCCGGCGAGGGCCTCGTCGAGATCGACACGATCGTCGCCATCCTGGCCCGCACGGGCTATCGCGGGTTTCTGGCCTTCGAGGTGGACATGCCGGCAACGCGGTGGCTGGGTCGCGAAGACGAGATGGTGGAACGCAGCATCGCATATCTCAAACGGCTGGCGGCCGGGGAGGCGGCGCATGCCTGAGCCATCTCCGCTGCGGATCGGCATCGCCGGCACGAAATTCATGGGCCGGGCCCATTCCAATGCCTGGCTGCAGGCCGCGCGGTTCTTCGATCTGCCGAGGCCGATCGAACTCCGGGCCGCCTGTGGACGCGACCGAGAGACCTCGGAGGAATTCGCCCGCCGCTGGGGCTGGCGGAGCGTCGAGACCGACTGGCGGGTGCTTGTGGCCCGCGATGACATCGACGTGATCGACGTCTGCGTGCCGCAGGCGCTGCATGCCGCCGTCGCCATTGCCGCGGCGGAGTCAGGCAAGCATGTGCTCTGCGAGAAGCCGCTGGCGCTCACCCGGGCCGATGCGGAGGCGATGCTGGCGGCCGTGCGGCAGGCCGGGGTGCGCCATGGTGTGAACCACAATTACCGGCGGGTGCCGGCGATCCAGCTGGCGAAGCAGCTGATTGATGAGGGACGGATCGGCCGCATCTTCCACTGGCGGGCCACGTATCAGCAGGACTGGATCATCGATCCCGAGTTTCCGCTCACCTGGCACCTGCAGCGGGAACATGCCGGCTCAGGCCCACACGGTGACCTCAACTCCCACTGTGTCGACCTGGCCCACTTCCTCGTGGGCAGGATCGAAACCGTGTCGTGCCTGACCGGCAGCTTCATCGACGAGCGGCCGCTGCCGGGCGCCGGAGCGGCGACCTTCTCCGCCGGCGGCCAGGTGGATCCCACAGCCCGCGGCCGCGTGACCGTGGAGGACGCATCCCTGATGCACGTGCGGTTTGCCAACGGCGCGATCGGCTCCTTCGAGGCTACCCGTTTCGCAGCCGGCCGCAAGAATCACAACCGCTTCGAGATCTATGGCAGCGAGGGCAGCCTCGCCTTCGACCTCGAGCGGATGAACGAACTGGAGTTCTACTCGCGGAACGATCCCGAGCATGTCCGGGGCTTCCGCACGATCCTCGTCACCGAAGCCTGCCATCCCTATGTCGGTCGATGGTGGCCACCGGGCCACACGATCGGCTACGAGCACACGTTTGTGCACACCGTCGCCGACTTCGTCACCGCCATCCACACCGGCGAGCCCATCCACCCCGACTTCGGCGACGGCCTTCAGATCGTCACCGTGCTCGAGGCCGCCCTTGAGTCGGCGGCCAGTGGCCGACAAGTGACGGTTTCGTCGACCCATTCCCCGGAAGGAGTTTCCCCATGACCCCCAGACAGCAGCAGTTTGCCCGTGATGGATTCGTACTTGAGCGGGTGCTCACCGACGCCGAGGTCGAGGACTTCCGCCGCCTGATGGCGGAACTGCTCGACCCCACCACGAAGACGGCATCTGACGAAGTCGCCTGCTCGTCGATGCAGCATCTCGGTGACCCGCTGGAGTCGTTCGGCACCCGCGCAAAGCAGTACTACATCCACATGCTCGGCACCCCGCGGGCCGCGTCGATCCTGCATGCCTACCACATCCCCGCGGTGCTCGAGATCGTGGAGGAACTGCTCGGGCCGCATCCGATCATCAACAACGCCTCGATTTTCGCGACCAACCCCGGGGTCTCATACAGCCTCGGCTGGCATCGCGACGTGATCCAAATCCCACAGGCTGAGATCCGCGACGAGCTGTTCTCGCCGGAGTGGCCGCACAACAGCGTGCAGATCAATCTGCCGCTCTACGAGGAACAGAGTCTGTGGGTGGTGCCCGGCAGCCACCGGCGGCCCAACACGCCTGAAGAGGATGCGGCGTTCGGCGGCTCGAAGCACTACGCGCCGACCGACGCCGTCATGCCGGGCGGGGTGCCCGTGAAGATTCCTGCCGGCTACGCCCTGCTCTACAACAACAACCTGATCCATCGCGGCTACAACGCCGGCATGGAAACGCCACGGCGGACGCTTCACATGGGGTATCACAGCGCCGCGCGGAAGCCGACCTGGCACTTCTATCTGCTGCCGCTCGAGCCGATTTCCGACCCGGCCTACCAGGCCCGCCTGCAGCCACGCATCCGGGGCATGGTCGAGGACTACATCGCCCTGCGGCAGCAATTTCCGCGCATGGAAGACACGTGGCAGCCCGGCTGGCCCGGTGTAGTGGCTTAGCGCCGTGGCTGAGCGCCGTCTTGCCGCTTGCGGTACTCGCCCGGGGGGATGCCGAATGCGCGACGAAACTCGCGAACGAAGTGGCTCTGGTCGCAGAACCCGTGGTCGACGGCGATCGCGGTGAGAGAGCGGCGCGAGGTCGTCAACTCACGGCAGGCCAGCCGCAGCCGCAGGCGCCGCAGGAACTGCTGTGGGGTGGCTTGCATCTGCCGGCGAAACATCCGCTCGAAGGCCCGTACGGAGCGGCCGGCCATCCGCGCTAACTCGGCATTGGAAAGTGGCTCGGCGAAGTGTTTCCGCATGTGGACAAGCACGAGGCCGAGGGCCGCATCCTCGCCCCCCGCGTGCACGACGTCGGCATCGACGACCCGCGTCATCCCCACCGTGCCGATGATCCTGCCGCGGGCGTCGTGGAGCGGCTTCTTCGTGGTGAGCGACCAGACGGCGGTGCGATCGAAGCGGCCGACAAGTTCGATCCGGCCATCAACCTTTTCGCCCCGCAGCACACGTTCGTCGTCGGCCTGGTACTGGTCGGCGAGATGCAGTGGTGAGAGGTCGTGATCGGTGCGTCCGACGACCTGCTCGATCCGCTCGAGCGCGTAGTTCAGGAGAAACCCGCGGTTGACCCAGGTGTAGCACCCCTCTGGATTCTTGATCCAACACTGCACGCCGTCGATCTGATCGAGCAGTCCCGCGATGCCGGCTGCCACTGGCTGGAGCGGTCGCAGATCACAGGAGGGTTCCATAGTCCGGTTTCCGGTGGGCAGCGGCATGGCCACCGAGTATCGCACACCGGCCAGTGCCTGCACGCCGCTCTGATTCCATCCGCCGCCGCCCACTGGCAAGCCGGCCCGGCCGGTGGAGAGTACAACTGAAACCATGAGCGTCTGCCTCTCTCTTCCGGTGCAGGTCGCCGCGGTCGTGCATGTCGCCCGAGCCGCCGTGATCGTGAGTGCGGTCTTCGGGCTCGGTGGCACGGCCGCGGGGCAATCAGCTGCACCAGAATGGACCGCCGAGTTTGTCCAGCAGGCCCTCGCCGACGCCCGGGAGCAGGGCGACGCCCGCCGCGGTGCGGGCGTGTTCAACGCCGCCACAACGGGCTGCACGTCGTGTCACAAGGTGGCCGGCCAAGGCGGTGCCGTCGGCCCGGAACTCACGACGATCGCCACATGCCTCTCGCCCGAAGAAATCGTCGAGAGCGTCTACTGGCCGGCCCGCTCCATCAAGCCCGAGTACCGGGCGTATGCGTTCACGCTGGCCGACGGCCGCGTGATCCAGGGCATCATCCGGCAGGAAACCGCCGCTGCCGTGGTCGTGGTCGACGCGACGGGCAAGAGCCATGCACTCGCGCCGGCCGACATCGACGAGCGAACAGAGGTCGGCTCGCTCATGCCGGCCAACGTCTTCACCGCGCTACCGGCCGAAGACCGTCGCGACCTCGTGCGGTATCTGCTGGAGCTCGGCCGCACACCCGGCCTCGAAATGCTCTCGCACCGGGCTGGATCATTTGATGTGCCTCGCGAGCCACTCCGGCCCGACGACTGGCCCAACCGCGACCTGTGGGTGAACAAGCACCGCATCTACGACCCCTACACGAAGCAGGCGCTGCAGTACCGCGGCCGTGACCCGATGCCGCTTTTGCTGCCGGCCTGGCCCGGGCTCGACGGCGGCACGCACGGCCACTGGGGCAGCATCCCCTGGTCGACCTGGGACGACACCCGTCGCGACGCGTGCGATCAGGGCACCGTGCAGGCATGGCCGCTCGCCATCGGTGGTCGGACGATTCCGCGGGCAGTAAGCCTGCGGCTCGGCGACGATGGCGAACTTGCGGCCTGCTTCAATCCCGACTCGCTCCAATTTGAGGCGGTCTGGACAGGCGGATTCCTCAAATTTGGGAAAACGCGATATGGCTTTCTCGCTCCCGCCGCGCCTGCCGGACCACTCGGCAAGCCGCCCGCCGCCGTCGATCTGCCAGCCGGCGACCGCACCTACCACGGCTTCTCCCGCCATGGAAAGCGAGTGATTTTTTCCTATTCGATCGGCGACGCCCGCTACCTCGACGCCCCGTGGGTGAAGGACGGCAAGCTCATCCGCGAGATCGCGCCGGCGGAAAGCCATCCGCTCGCGGACCTCGTGAAGGGAGGATCACCCCAGTGGCCCCAGGTGCTTACGACCACGGGCACGCCCGGCACGGCCGCGCCCTATACCGTTGATACGATCGCCCCGCCGTTCGAAAACCCCTGGGGCGCGCTGATGTTTTTCGGCGGGCACGGCTTCTTCACAAACGGCGACGCCGCGATCTGCACGATCCAGGGCGACGTATGGCGGGGGGCCGGCCCCGACACCCATTTTAGGGGGGGTTGCTTGGGACGGGTGGGAGCCGGGGTCAAACAGGCCCCCCGCCCCGTCGTCGGGCGGGGGCAAGCTGTCCGACAGAAACGGAAATAGCGCATGACCGACAAGACCGACCGGCCCGAGGGGCCGACCGGTATG
>CAYZFV010000372.1:0-7446 GCA_964477765.1 uncultured Candidatus Kuenenia sp. | reverse complement strand
GTTGAGCAGGCCGTCGATCACTGCCGTGGGGTGGTTGGCATTGATCTGGATCCGCAGGAGTCCGCCGTTGATCGGCACCGCCGGGTAGGTGGCCGACTGGGCGTAATAGCCGCGATCAAACAGGCTCTTGCCGGCCGCGAAGGTCTTCTCGATGTCGCCGACGATCACCGACACGATGGCGGCGTTGCCGCCGTGGTAGGCCAGGCCGACTGAGTCGAGGCCGGCGGTGAGCTGCCGTGTGCGATTGCGGAGCGCTCCCAGGAGCAGTTCGTATTCCGGCGACATGAAGATGTCGCAGACGGCGTTGATGGCGGCCAGGTAGGGGGGCGGCACCGGGCCCCCGAAGATGAACGTACTCGAACGAATCTTGAGGATCGTCTTCAGGTCGGGCGTACAGGTGACGAAGCCGCCGAGGCAGCTAAATGCCTTCGAAAGCGAGCCCACCATCAGGATGTTGTCGAGCGTGCCGAGGGCCGCGGCCGCCGCCCCCCTGCCCCGCGGCCCGACCACGCCGGTGCCATGGGCGTCGTCGACGTAGAGCGTGCCGCCGAGACTGCGGACGGTGGTGTCGAGGTCGGCCAGCGGAGGCGTCTTGCCCGACATGCTGTAGACGCCGTCGATCGCCAGCACCGCGCCGGGCGTGGGGATGCGATGCATGACGTCGGCCACAGCCTGCGGCGACGGTGCAGCGACCTGCTCCAGTCGGGCTCCCCCGGCCGCAGCGAGCCGAGCTCCCTGATGCACGCTGTCGTGCGACTCACGGTCGACGATCAGGAGGTCGCCCGCGCCGGCGATCGCTGGCATCACACCCATGTTGGCGAGCGTGACGCTTGGAAAAATGAAGGTGTCGGATACGCCGAGCCACTCGGCGAGCTTCGCCTCGGCCTCGTCGGTGAGGGCCGGGCTGGAAAAGGCCCGTGAGGCGCCGTTGTGGGAGCCCCAGGCCGGCAACGCATCGCGAATCGCCTCGTGCACCCGCGGATGCCGGTCGAGGCCGAGAAAACTGTCGGAGCCGAAGTTCCAAAACCGGTGTCCTTCATAGACCGCCTGCCGGTCGTCGGTCATCTCCTCGAGGCCGAGATCCTTGAGATGGAGACCGTCGTTGGCGGCCAGGAACGAGAGCGCCAGTCGCGTCACCTTGTGGTTGGAGAGCCGCTCGGTGAGTGGCTCGAGACCCGTGGCCATGGCGCCGCGCGGCGGGGGGGCCCGGCGACGGCCCGCGAAGCGGGCCATCAGGGAACGAACCGAAAGCTGTCCTCGAGTGGGCATGCGTCGTGGCTTCCTTGTCACGCGTGGAGAATCATGAATCTCGCCGGCATCCGCGCGGCATCTCCTCGCCGGGCGACCCGGGGGGGAAAGTAGCAGATCGGTCGCGTTTTTGACCACAGCGCCGGGGCGGAGGGATACACTGGGAGGCCTGCATTCCAGCCTCGAACGGAGACCATCATGCCGCAGCCCGGCGACGGCCAAGGCCCGATCTTTCTCACCTCGACCGACTTTGATCTCCCCAAGTACCTGCCGGAGGGGGTCGCCAAATACACCAACTTTCGCCCTATGGCCAAAGGGGGATCGGCCATGCTGCGCACCTGCTTCGACCAGCTGACCGGCCGCACCGTCGTGATGAAGACGCTCCTGCGGCAGTTTCTTCTCGACGAGAAAGAAAACCGTCGGCTCCTCCGCGAGGCCCGGGTGACGGCCCAACTCCAGCACCCCAACACCGTGCCTGTCTACGAGATCGGCCGCGACCCGGTGGAGGGGCTCTATTTCACGATGAAGCGGGTTTCCGGTGAGAACCTGTTCGAGATCCTCAAGCGGGTCGCGACGAAGGTGCCGGAGACCGTGGCGGAGTTTCCGCTCCGTCGGCGGGTCGACATCGTGGCTGCGGCCGGGCTGGCCCTCATGTATGCCCACGCTCGGGGCGTCATCCATCGCGACGTGAAGCCGGAAAACATCTGGGTGGGCAACTTCGGCGAGGTGATTCTGCTCGACTGGGGCGTGGCCAAGGTCTGGGGCCAGCCGGACGACGCCCCCCTCGCTCCGCTTCTCGCGGCCGAGCAGGAACATCCGCAGGCGATCACCATGGCGGGCGACCGGCCGGGCACACCGCTCTACATGTCGCCTGAACAGATCAATGTGAACCGGGCCACGGTCGATGAACGGACCGACGTCTGCAGCACCGGCGTCGTGCTCTACGAGACGACGGCGCTGCGGGAGCCGTTTCGAGGCCGTGTCATCCAGGAAACCTTCGAAAACATTCTCCACGACACGCCGCCCCTCCCTTCGACCGTCCGCAAAGAAGAAAAAATCCCTCCCGCCCTCGACGAGGTGATCATGAAGGCGATGGAGAAAAATCCCGCCGATCGGTTTCAGACGATGCGGCAGATGCTCGACGCCTTGCGGGCCGTCGAGTTTCCGGAGTGACGTGGTCGCACTACCCGAGATGGCGACGCGGCTCGGGGCATTCTGGGAACACGAAAAAGCCCCCCGCGGCACCGGCCGCGGAGGGCTTTTCGTTTCCATCCCTGGAGAGGGGGAACGCTAGACGCCGGCGGTTGCCATGGCTTCCTTGACGGTCTTGATGATGGCCGCGGCGACCTTGTAGGGGTCGGCGTTGGATGCCGGGCGACGATCTTCGAGACGGCCCTTCCAGCCGTTCTCGATCGTGCCGACCGGGATGCGGATTGACGCACCACGGTCCGACACGCCGTAGCTGAACTGGTCGATCGAGGCCGTCTCGTGCTTGCCGGTGAGCCGCTGGTCGTTGTCGGCACCGTAGACACTGATATGGCGATCGATCACGCCGCCGAAGCCCTCGCAGATCCGGGTGAACACTTCCCTGTCTCCGCAGGTCCGCATCAATTCGTTGGAGAAGTTGGCATGCATACCGGATCCGTTCCAGTCGAGCTTGCCGAGCGGTTTGGGATGCCACTCGATGGCATAGCCATACTTCTCACCGATCCGCTCGAGCAGATACCGGGCCACCCAGATCTCGTCTCCGGCCCGCTTGGCGCCCTTGGCGAAGACCTGAAATTCCCACTGGCCAGCCGCCACCTCGGCATTGATGCCTTCGACATTGATGCCCGCCTCGAGACAGGCATCGAGGTGCTCTTCCACACAGGCCCGGCCGTGCGAATTTTCGGCACCGACAGAGCAGTAATAAGGTCCCTGCGGAGCCGGGTAGCCGCCGGCGGGGAAGCCAGGGGGGTTATTGTTTTTCGTGCACCACAAGAAATATTCCTGCTCGAAGCCGAACCAGAAATCGTCGTCATCGTCATCAATTTTCGCCCGGCCATTGCTCACGTGGGCCGTGCCATCGGCGTTGAGCACCTCGGTCATCACGAGATAGGCATTCTTGCGGCCTGGGTCGGGAAAAATCGCCACCGGCTTGAGGAGACAGTCGGAATCCCCGCCTGATGCCTGCTCGGTGCTGCTGCCGTCGAATGACCACATCGGGCACTCTTCGAGCGAGCCACCGAAATTCGACCGCATCTGAGTCTTGGACCGCAAACTCTGCGTGGGCTTGTAACCGTCGAGCCAGATATACTCGAGTTTGGCTTTCGTGCTCATGTCTGAAGTTGTCCTTCCATCGAGAAAAGAAAAGAAACGCACAACCGCCTGGGAACCAACAGGACTCCGCGAACCTCGACCCGCCACACCTCCCGCACGCGGGAGACGCAGGCAGCCGCCTTGTCGGTGTCTGCAGAACTTCAGGCGTTGTACCATGTGAGCAAACGGCATACCACGTGCGCTCGGGTTTTGCGAAGAAGGCGATTCCTGAGCGGAAAACGCGAACGGGGCGACGGCGTGCGGCGGCTGACCGCCCGAAAAGTCAGCACCGCACTCATTCGGATGCTCGAAAAATTGGCACCCTTTTCAGCGAACGTTGAGGGGGCCACCCGGCCTTTTTTTTGCCGCTGCATAGTCGCCGCGTTCGATGATCCGGGCGTCGCCTGGTGGGTGACAGTAAACATAAGCCCAGGTGGCGACGGTGGTGCCGTCTGGCCGGGTGGCCACCGTCGCCTCTCGTCGATAGAGCGGGGCGTTGCCGTGGCATTCCTCGTAGGCATCGAGCATGGCGAGGTCGCGCTCCTCGGCAACCACAAGCAGGTCGCCATGCACCGTGCCCTCCCCGGCGACCATCCCCGGATAGGGGCCGAGGTCGTAGAGCAGTCCCGGCACGGTGGCCGGCCCCGCGTCTGGAAGCCTCGCGATCAGCCGTCGCTGTGCGTCCTCGGCCAGGCTCGGCCGCAG
This sequence comes from uncultured Candidatus Kuenenia sp., assembly GCA_964477765.1. GTDB lineage: Bacteria > Planctomycetota > Planctomycetia > Pirellulales > UBA1268 > CACORA01. The sequence continues at coordinate 3,195 of CAYZFV010000372.1, read as the reverse complement.
CGTGCCATACACAAAGAGATGCCGAATCGCGGAGTCCATGCTCGCGAGTATAGCCGCCCTACTCCGGAAGACGGCCGGTTTCGACCCGGGGCAACGGTCCGCTGCAGGCGCGGATGAACTCGACCAGATCCTGCTTGTCTTGGTCGGAAAGCGTCACACCGCCGACCCACGCGTAGCGGTAGTCGAGATTGCGATTCGCCTGACCGGCATGAGCATACCATTCGACCACGTCATCGAGCGTCGCCAGGCTGCCGTCGTGCATGAAGGGGGCGGTGTGGATGGCGTTGCGAATCGTCGGTGTTTTGAACGCGGCCCAGTCTTCACCGCGGCCGGTCACGCGGAAGCGGCCCAGATCGGGCTGCTCGGCGTTGAGGCCGACGCCGATGTTGTGGAACTGCTCGTCGGTGAAGTTGACGCCGTTGTGGCAGGCGCTGCACCACGCGCCGGTGCCAAAAAAGAGCTGCTCGCCGCGGACCGCGGCGGCCCGGAGGGGCTGGGTCTCGGCTGCCTGCCGGGCGGCCGCATGCCGGGCCGCCAGCGTGGGGTCTTTGGCCAGCAGGTCATCATCGAGTTGTGCATAGGATCGCCAGGCGACGGCATGATCGTAGGGGGAGTTTCCGGTGACGAGGCAGTGCACAAACGCCCCGATGGCATCGCCGATCGCGTCCCAGGCAACCTCACCGTAGAGTCGATCAAACTGCAGCCGATAGCCCGGGATCTCTCCGAGCTTCGCCGTCAGTCGGGAGGGGTCGGCGGCCATCTCCGTCGGATCGGCGAGGGCATGAAGCAGGGCATCCTCCACCGAGACGGCCCGGCCGTCCCACATCTGTTTGTCGTCGCCGACGGCCAGCATGATGCGGTTGAGGAGGGCGGGCGGATTGCGGGTGCCCTGCTGCCCACCCGCGCCGGTGGCAAAGCGTGTGCCGACGGTGAAGCCACGATCGGGCTCATGGCACGATGCGCAGCTCACCGAGTTGTCGGCCGACAGCCGCGGGTCGAAAAACAGTTGCCGCCCCAGTTCGATGCGGCCGCGGGTGAGCGGATTGGCGGAGAGATCCTTCACCTGCCCGGCACCGGGCTTGAGCCACTCGGGCAATTGGATATCAAGTGGCGCGAGCGTGGCAGGGTCGTCGAGCCAGGCCTCGATTGCCTCGAGGGTGAGTGGCCCCGTACCTGGTATGCCGTCGAGAAGCTCCTCCGCCCCGAGCACGACAGTGCTGTTTGCAATGGTCGCCGGTGCGGCTGTGGTGCGCTCCGCCTGGGCGGCTCGGCCTGGAGGCGCCGACGCCGACCTCTCCGCGCAGCCCGTCGACGCGAAGACCGCGACAAGGACGACGGTAGCGGCCACACTCGAGCCGCCGACAACCGGAGAAAAAACTTTCGTTGCGTTGCTTACCGCCGGATGACGAGACGCACGCGTTGGCATGGAAAGCGCTCCCTGAGTCGGGGCCTGGGCCTTTCCATGCCGGGACGAGCAGCGGCAGGCGGCAACCAATATGGCGAGCCGCATCTGCCACCGTCATTGTTGGCGTCCCACGATCCGGCGGCAAATCGCCCTGCCAAGAACACCCGACCAGCGTGCCACCCGGAATGAACCAACGTAGGCGGAATTCCCGGCCCCATGCCATAACTCCGATGGCCACGTGCCCGGGTTATCGAAATGCGTTGGAGAGAGGCGGAGTATGGTTGGCAGCGAAATCGTGCGTTGGTTGCGGGAGACCACGGGTCCCCGGCATTTTCGTTTCCCGCAACACGGACTCTTTATTTTCCTTATCCAGATCGGCCTCCTCCTCTTCGTTCCCATTGCCGATACAGGGACCAAACTCACGCCTGGCATATTCGCCATCGTCGCCCAGGCCACGGCCGTCGCGACCATCTTCCTGCTGGGCTATCGACGGGTCGCTCTCATCGTGGGGATCGTGGCCACGGTGGCGTTGGGCTGGGCCGCCATCCACGTCATCACGCTCGAGCGGGTACGGCTGCCACCCGCGATCGTGCTCATCGGAGCCTATGTCGTCGGCGTCTATCTTTGTGCGCAGCATGCCTTCCTGGCGGGTGTGGAGGCCAAGCAGCGGATCTACTGTGGCTGTGCGGGATTTCTCATGATCGGCATGGTTTTCGCGTCTGCCCATGCCGTGGCCAATATCACGCTCGGGTGTGTTTACGCGCTGCCGGATGCAATCGAGGGCGTTCGCGACACCCGGTGGATCGACTTTGTCTGGCTCAGCTATGCGACGCTCACCACTGCCGGATACTCCGACATGGTGCCCGTCAGCGGGCTGCCTCTCCTGCTCTGCACGCTCGAAGGGCTGTGCGGCATTCTCTATCCTGCCACCTTGATCGCCCGGATTGCGTCGCTCCCCGTCGCCACTCCGGCACGGCACGAAGAGGACAGCCCGGCCGATAGCACCTCGATGGATGTCGGGGGCTGAGGTCGAGCCGGGGGCCATGAACTCGGTCCAGCCTGCACAGCGGAGACGCAAAGTGCCGCCGATCTTCGCCGCGTGCCGATTGACACCGCAGATTCGGAGCAGGCAGATCAGCAGGTACACATGGCCGGGAGCAGCGTCCTGGGTGCGTTTTTCAAAGTGCCCGGCGATGCTTGCGGCGTTGACGGCCGGCCGCCGGGGCGGCAGCCGTGGCAGCCGGAGCCTGCGTCGCCTTGGGCTCCGGCCGACGGCCCCGCGGGGCGGGCCGGGCCCGACCACGCGGCGGTCGCCGCCGCTGCGGCTCCCGCTCCACAACAGCGTCGTGGGATGGCTCGTTTTGCCGCGTGATCGACCGCCGGATCAGCCGCTCGATCGCCTTCAGCCGGGCATGCTCTTCGGCATCGCAGAAGCTCACGGCCTCGCCGACCTGTCCGGCCCGTCCCGTCCGGCCGATGCGATGGACGTAGGTTTCCGGCTCGTGCGGCAGATCGAAGTTGACCACGTGCGACACGTGATCGACGTCGATCCCGCGGGCCGCGATGTCGGTCGCGATCAGCACCGGGGGCCGCTTCGACTTGAAGGCGGCCAACGCCCGCTCCCGCTGCCCCTGGGTCTTGTTGCCGTGGATGGCGGCGGCATTGATCCCGGCCTTGTCGAGGTCGCGATGGAGCTTGTCGGCGCCGTGCTTCGTGCGCGTGAAGACAAGGGCGCGGCGCACCGCATCCTGGCGCAAGGTGTGCACCAGCAGCGACGGCTTCAGCTTCTG
>CAYZFV010000371.1:0-5372 GCA_964477765.1 uncultured Candidatus Kuenenia sp. | reverse complement strand
CCGCCCGGCGGTTTGCCCTGGAGGCCCCGCCCCCGCTGGGTTTTCCCCCCGCCTCGATCAGTTCCGCGAGATGCGCAAGGGCTGCCGGAGTCTGGCCGGTCGCCGCCGCATCGATCATGCCCCAGGCGGTTTTTTCCTGGGGACTGGCCACGATGTCGTCGATCCACTCGGGGGGCACGCTCTTTTTCCGAGCCGCGGGATCGATCGCCGCAGCGAGCCGCTGAAGGGCTTGATCAACCTGACCGAGACTGTGACCCAGTCGCTCGAGCAGTCGCTGGACCGTGACAGCCGCCAGTTCGATCCCGTGCTCGGCCTTCGCCCAGGCCCGTAGCCAGCGGACCAGATCGGCCTTCGGCGGCACGGCGACGTCGATGACAAGCCCCGATTCGGCCGCGGCCTTGGCCAGCCGCGTGTTCGCCGGAAAGCTTTTCACGTCGAGGATCACGACGCCGCGATTCCCGCGGCTGACCTGCGCGATCGTCTCCAGCCGCTCCCGCGCCGCCGACACGAAGGCATCGGCCTCCCGCACCACGGCCGCGCGGGTCGCGCCGGCAAACAGTGGCACCGTGGCCGCCTCGTCAAACACGTCGCGTGGATCGAGTTCGTCGGCACCGGAAAACTCCCGCCAGGCCCAGGCCCGGTCGGCTTCATCCGGACACAGCGCATGCCGGATCCGGCTCAAGACATGCCGGGTCAGAAAGGGATCGTCGCCCACGAGCACGATCAGCGACGATTCGTCAGGCGACCAGTCCTTTTCTTTCGTGAGAATGTCGAGCGCAGAGAGTCGAGCGGCCACGGCCATGCCTCCGGAGACCGCCGCAGTGTACCCGCTCCCGGCCCCAGGCTCGCGAACGCCTCAGCCGCCCGGGGCGGGGAGGTCTCGCAGGCCGCGGAGATGGCCGATCACGCGGGGCGGAGCAACCGTCAACGGCTCACTGGTTACGGCATGGCCGATGTTGCCTGCCACGTCCCGCGCCTCGACACGAACGAAGGCCCGCGAGGGAGCCGACCGCTCCGGCTCCCAGCGGTACACGCCCTCGGCATCGAGCCCCGACGCGATCGTCGACCAAGGGCCGTTGGCATGCGGCGAAAAGGAAACTCTCACGCTCCCCGGAGCGAGCAGCTCATCTCGGCTTGTGTAGCGGATCTCGATGCTCGCGCGACCATCCGGCCCGGTCGCGGGCGTCGCTTCAAGATCGACCTGCGGCGGCACGTCGTCAACCGCCACCCAGGTCTCCGGAGATGTTCCCGATGGGGGCCCGGTATTCGCTCCACCGGCGTCAGAGGTGACTTCGAGCCGAAAGCCATAGAGCCCCGCCGTCGGCACCGACACGTCGATCGGGCTCGCCCCATCGGTGTCGGTCCCCGCCCGCTGCCAGGTGACGCCGCCATCCCGCGTCGACCACAGTTCGATCCGCAGCGGCCGCTCCTCGGGGTCGCGGCTCCGGATCTCGTAATCCCAGGAAAACCGTCGCGACGTCGACACCCGCAAGGGTCGGCCCCGGTACTGCATGGCCGACCCTCCCGAGGCGGCCGCTGTCGCGAGCGATTCCGCCGTCGCCGTCGCTTCCGGTGGCAGGCCGGCCGTGGCGATCGGATCACGAGACACAAACCGATTCACCCGACCGCCGACGGTCGGCTCCGGCATCTCGTTGGGCAGGTCATGGTTGCCGCCCGGCCATGCCGTGACTGCCTCGGCCGGCCACCCGCCGGCGAGCGTATGGCCGGGGTGTGGAGCGGCGGCCGTGGCCCCAGGCGTGAACGCCGGATCGGCGACCAGCGGCGTTGAAGCCTCCCGAGAGGGGAGGGGAGGGATGCCGAGTTCCCGGGCCAGCGCCGCCTGATCGACTCCCGGATCGGTCGGTTCGAGTGAAAACTGCCGCACAGCCTGATTGCCACCCCGATCCATGATCGTGATCCGCACGGTAAGCGAGTCGACCTTTTCGCCGGCCCACCAGATCTCTTCGCCCACCATGTGGGCCGGCGACTCGCGCGACAGGATGCCCTGCGCCGCCAGTGGCTTCCAGTTCGGTTCCGTGCCACTGCGATACTCGACCCGCAACGCGTCGACCTGCAGGGTGTCGTCGGTGGCCGCATAGCGGCAGATGATCTCACCATCGGCGCCCTTCCATACGCGGGCGGCGATGCGGGGCTTCGCCGCGTCGACGAGCACCCGCATATCGGGGCCGGCCCCGCCCCGCATCCGCCCTTTGGCGTCGATCGTCCGAATACGGAACCAATACTCACCGTCGGTCTCGGCCCGATAGGTGAACGACGCCGCCGATGGAGAAACTTCGCCGGCCTGCTCCCAGCTGATGCCCAGATCTCTCGAGACGCTCATCACGACCCGCTGGGGGGCCGCCTCCGCATCACGAGCCGTGGGCAGCCGGAAGGGAATGGCAAACACCTGCTGCCGGGTGCGGACGAGCTCAGGCAGGCTTGCGGCGCCGCGGTGGTCGACAGGCGCGGCGCGCAGCGCGGCGGTCGGCACGAGGGCGACCGTCCAGACGAGAAGCGTGAGGCAGGTGACGGCAGGTTTCATACTCCCTTCCCATCGGCCGGCAGCCCGCGATGAGCGGCGGTTTTTCGGCAGAACCCGCAGAACCTGCCAGTCGCGAGCAATGGTGCAAAACGATTAAAAACCCCGAAAAACGCCGCCACGCCGGCCGACGGCCGGTCAGGCAACCTGCGAAATCTTTGCTGGACCCGCCGCCGGGAAACCTGCCATACTCAGACCGGTCCGACGGCGATGGATCGTGTGTCGGTGGGCTTTGTGACGCCATGGATTGCCGCCGGCCCCGGCGCCGTCGGCACTGGAACCCAGTGCAATCCTTCCTCCTCAGCAGTCTGCTTCTCGGGGTGCTCGTAGCCGTCGGTGTGGCCGCGATCGTCAGGATTCGTTCCTGGTGGCAGCCGGGTCCTGAGGATCGTGACGACTGGGAAAGCACGTTGGCCAATTACAAGGATCTGCGCGATCGCGGCATGCTCAGTGACGAAGAATTCCGAAAAATCAGAACGCTCGTTGAACCACGGGTGCAATCTATGCCGATGGCACCCTCGCGGGATGTGATGCCCGCAGCCGAGCGGGCGGACGCGAGTGATCCGACCCATCCATCCGAGGAACAGAACTGATGCCATCTGGGAAAGACACGGGCAGCGTGGGACGCCGAGGCGCCGGCGGCACGACGAAGAAAAACGCCTTTTGTTCGTTTTGCCGCAAGAGCTACCGCGACGTCGGCCCGCTGGTCGAGGGCCCGGGTGACGTCTATATCTGCGGCGAGTGCATCGAACTCTGCCAGTCGATCCTCGACCAGGAGAAGCGGCGGCGCGGCACCAGCCGACAACTCTTCACATCGATTCCTTCCCCGCGAGAGATCGTCGGCCACCTCGATCAGTACGTGATCGGGCAGGAGCATGCCAAGCGGGTCCTGGCCGTGGCGGTCCACAGTCACTACAAGCGGCTGTCGCTCGGGAGCGAAAACTCCGATGTCGAGGTGGAGAAGTCCAACATCCTCCTGATCGGCCCCACCGGCTGTGGCAAGACCCTGCTGGCCCGCACGCTGGCCCGCATTCTCGACGTGCCCTTCGCCATCGGCGACGCCACCACGCTCACCGAAGCGGGCTACGTGGGCGAGGATGTGGAGAACCTGCTGCTCAAACTGCTCAATGCCGCCGACTACGACATCGAGGCCGCCCAGCGGGGCATCCTCTACATCGACGAACTCGACAAGATCGGGAAGACCAGCCAAAACGTCTCCATCACCCGCGACGTGTCGGGAGAGGGCGTGCAGCAGGCCCTGCTGAAGATGCTCGAAGGGACCGTGGCCAACGTGCCGCCGCAGGGCGGCCGCAAGCATCCCGAGCAGCAATACATCCAGATCGACACGTCGAACATCCTCTTCATCTGCGGCGGCACGTTCGTCGGGATCGAGAAGATCATCGGCCAGCGACTCGGCAAGAAGACGATTGGCTTCGGACAGCCGACGGGCCATCGGGCCGATGCCGGTCTTGCGGAACTGCTGCCGGAAGTCGATTCCGACGACATCCTCGAATTCGGTCTGATCCCGGAACTGATCGGCCGGCTGCCGGTGCTGTCGTCGCTGCAGCCGCTCGATGAAAAGGCGCTTGTGCAGGTGCTCTGCAATCCCAAGAACGCCTTGGTGAAGCAGTATCAGAAGCTCTTCAGCATGGAGAACTGCTCGTTGGAATTCACCGACGGCGCCCTGCACGCGATCGCCCGCAAGGCGATGAAAAAAGACACCGGCGCCCGCGGCCTGCGGGCGATCATGGAAGGAATCATGCTCGACCTGATGTTCGACCTTCCCGAACACCAGGGCAGTTCCTACGTGATCACCGAAGCCAACGTGGAAAAGAAGGAGCCGGTCCTCCCGATCCGTGAAGCCCGCCCGAAGAGCGCGTAGCGGCTCAGTAGGCCGATCCTGAGACAGCGCCGTCGAGGATGGCGGCGGCATCGCCGACGCCGAGTCGGCGACACCCCATGGCGAGGTACATCACGGCCTCATCCCAGGTGCGGATGCCGCCGGACGCCTTCACGCCGAGCCGGTCGCCGACCGTATCGAGCATGAGCCGCACGGCCTGCGGCGTGGCGCCCGTGGGCCCGCCCGGATGCACTCCGAAGCCGGTCGAGGTCTTCACGAAGTCGGCGCCGGCCTCCTCGGAAAGCCGGCAGGCCGCGACGATGTGTTCCGGCGTGAGGTAGCAGGTCTCGAAGATCACCTTCACGAGCACGCCATGCGGCCGGGCTGCCGCCACGACCGCGGCGATGTCGTCGCGGACCGCCGCCTCGTCACCCGAGACCAGCCGGCCGATCGCCATCACCATGTCGAGTTCCCGGGCGCCGTCATCGATGGCCAGTCGGGCCTCCAGCGCCTTGCTCTCCGGGCGATGGCCGCCGTGCGGAAAGGCGACCACGCTTGCCACCACGACCGGGCTGCCCGCGACGAGTCGTGTCGCCGCCGCCACGTCGACCGGCCGCACGCACAGGCAGCCCACGCCCCGGGCGACACACATCGCGGCCTGTTGGTCCAGGTCACTGTCGGCATACTGCGGCTTGAGCACCGCATGATCCATCGCCCGGGCCACGACCGCCGGAGAGAAGACAGGGGGCAGGTCGGGCATCACGCGGCCTTGTGATGAGGGTGTGGTCAGTCGAAGGCTGCCGCCAGCCGATTGAGCGCCGCGATCCCCCGGTCGAGCATGGCGTCGGTCACGGTATAGGCGATCCGGAAGTGGGTGTCGGCGCGGCCGAACACCGTGCCCGGCACGACAAGCAGCCTCTCCTCGACCACGGCCCGCTCGGCAAAGTCGCGGCCCGACCCGCCTGGCGCCTCTGGATAGAGATAGAAGGCCCC
>CAYZFV010000370.1:0-10525 GCA_964477765.1 uncultured Candidatus Kuenenia sp. | reverse complement strand
CTGCATGAACGGCTCGACTCCGCCCGCGGAGAACGCACCCGGTTTTTCGCGTTCGCCGACACCGCCGCCGCCCGCTCCTTCCGCGGCGGCAACGAATGCCACGCCTGGCTCGGGGTGCGGTTTCAGCATGCGTTTCGGGCCGCACCGAGCGACGTGCTGATCCACGTGCGGATGCTCGACGCCACCAACGCCGCCCAGCAGGAGGCGCTTGGCCGGCTCGGGGTGAACCTGCTCCACGGAGCCTTGCATCACTGGCGGGAGCCGCAGGCGATGATCGAACTCCTGCTCGACGACGTGGGCCGCGAGCGGATCGAACTCGACTGGATCACCGTGAAGGGCCCGGCCTTTCCCGGCGTCGACAACCGCCTGCTGGCCCTGCACCTCGTGCGGCTCGGCTTCACGCCGGCCGTGCTCTTCGATCAGCAGGGCGCGCCCCAGCTGGCCTCCGAGGCTATCCGACATGCCGCGGTGCTCGTGGAGCGGGGACGCTTCGCCCCGGTCACGCGGCTCAATCTCGACATGCTGGCCCTCGCCAGAGAGGCCTTTCTCACCGACGGACAGGCCGAGGCGGCCGACGTCCGGGAGATCATGGAGATCACGATGAAGAATCTCCGCGACCGCGGGCAGGCCGAGGATGCCGACTTTCTGGCCCGGGTCGATCTCCTCGCGGCGGCGGGCAAGCTCGTGCTCGTGAGCGATCTCGGCGCCTTTCATGATCTCGGGGAATACCTGGCCGCCCGCACCGTGAAACGCACCGGCCTCGTGCTCGGCCTGCCGCTGGTGCGGGAGCTGTTCAACGAGCGGCACTATCAGAACCTCACCGGCGGCATCCTCGAGGCGTTTGGTCGGCTCTTCACGCATGGTGTGCGACTCTATGTGCAGCCCACGCGGGACGTCATCGACGGCCGCGTCGTCACCGCCGACTCCTTGCGGGTGGCGCCCCATCTGGCCCATCTCCTCGACCACCTCCGCGTCAACGGCCTCCTCTGCCCGCTCCCCTACGACGAGGCGACGCTCCGCACCTACTCCAGTGAAGACGTGCGGTCGCGGATCTGCTCGGGCGATCCGTCGTGGAGAGACCTCGTCTCTCCCGAGGTGGCGGCCCTCATCGAGTCGCGGGGCTATTTCGGCGGCCGGTGCGGCTAAGCCGGTGACGCGGGTCGGCGTTGCCCGTGGCGTGTGGCGTAGGCTTCAGCCTGCGGGCCGGCACCAACGTCGCCGCTGCCGCCACCAGCCCTCAACAACAAGCCGCTGGGCGCAAGCCCGCGGGCTGGCACCAGCGTCCGCGCTGCCGCCATCCACCGGGCTCGCGCCCGGTGCTTTTTGGGGCGTTGCCGCCCTGCGTTGCCCGCACGGGCAACCCCGTGCTGAACACTCACGGAATTCTCATCGGTTTTCCCGCTGCGGCCCGTCGACGCTGAAAGTAATGTTCAAGATGTGACGGGTGCCGCGGTCGAAGCGCTTGCGGCCCACGGCCCTGATCCTGATGAGAACAGTCGATGCGGGTGCGAGCCCTCTTCATCTCCGACGTCCACCTCGGCTGCCGCTTCTCGCGGGCCCAGGAGCTGTTTGAGTTTCTCGGCCAGTACGAACCCGACCGGCTCTATCTCGTCGGCGACATCATCGACGGCTGGAAGCTCAAGCGAAACTTTGTCTGGAACGACACGGCCAGCTTCGTCGTCCGCCGCGTACTCGGCATGCTCAAGCGGGGCACCGAGGTCTTTTATATCACCGGCAACCACGACGAGTTTCTCCGGGAATTTTCACCACACACCTTCGGCGGCATGGAGCTGGCCGATTCATTCGTGCATGTGACGGTCGACGGCCGTCGGCTCCTGGTGATCCACGGCGACTGCTTCGATCATGTCACCAAGCATGCCGCCTGGGTCTACCACCTCGGCGACCGGGCCTACACCGCCGCGCTCCACCTCAACAAGTGGATGAACCAGCTCCGGCGCTGGCTCGGCAAGCCCTACTGGTCGTTCAGCGCGATGCTCAAGAGCCGCGTCAAGCAGGCGGTCAACTTCATCAACGATTTCGAGCACTTCGTGGCCCGCTACACGCGGCAGCATGGCTGCGCGGGCGTGGTCTGCGGCCATATTCATGTGCCGGCGATTCGTGAGATCGACGGGATCGCCTACTACAACTGCGGCGACTGGGTGGAGCACTGCTCGGCGCTCGTGGAGCATGTGGACGGCCGCATGGAATTGGTGGGGCCGGCGACTGCGGCCCGTGTCGACGCCGAGGCCGACCTGCAGGCGGCGTGGCGGGGCATGTGGCGTAGGCTTCAGCCTGCGAATCCGGCCGCAAGGTTTCGCTTCGCTCGGGGGTGCCCGTGCCACTCGCCGGACGCTCACTCTGGGCATCCTGCCCTCCGTTCGCTCGATGCCAGCCTCGCTCTCGGCATCCTGCCTTCGCTCGGCTGCCAACGCCGGCTCTGTGGCACGGGCACCCCCGAGCGCCTACCGAAACAGGTTCGAGAAAAACTCAGACAGGCCGGTGACCGGTGAGGAGCCGCAGCAGGTGCGGCCGGCGGCGCAGTCGGCGCACACCCACTCCACTTTGTACTCGTACGACTGGGTCTCTTTTTCCGTGATTTTCTTCAGGAGCAGCTTCTTCTGCCGCACGCGGACGTCGTCGCACCGGCTGTCATCACAGTCGGTGCAGCCGACTCGAGCGGGGCCGTGCTTGAAGCAGCCGCAGCCCGGCACGCAGACCAGTTCGCACTTCATCTCGTATTCGACGTGCGGCTTCTTCTTCTTGATCGGCACCTTGCGGCAGACCGGCACCAGCCGCGGAGAGCCGGTGCAGCTGAGGCAGCCACCGGCATATTCGGCGTCTGGGATACCGGATGAGGCAGGAACATCGGCGTCGGCCGCCGGGATCGCCTCGGCGGGGGCGGCGCCGAAGGAGAGTGGCGGCTCAGGGGCGGCTGCCTGCGGTTCGGCCCAGGCGGGGGGAACCCGGGTGGGAACCGAGCAGGCAGCCGCCACCATCACGAGCAGGAGCGGAGAGGGTCGGCGACGGGAGGCGGGGGATGGCATGAGAGTCTCCTTCGAAATTAAAAGTCATAGAACAGTCGGGTGCCGAAACCGTTGATGCCACCGGAGCCGTCGGCGCCCAGACTGTTGGTGAAATCGCGATATGTGAAGTCGTAGTTGAAGGCCACGCGAGTGTTCGGATTCAGAAACCAGTTGGCACCGAGTGTGACACCATTGAGGACGCCGCCGTTGATGCCCTGATTGTTGAGGCAGACCCAGTCGTAGCGGGCGCCGATCTGCCAACCACCTTCGCTCGTGCGGACACCGTCGGGCGTGTTGACCCGGAAAAAGTTGTTGCGGGGCACAAACCGATCGAGCACCGCCTGTTTCCGGTTGTAGCTGCGTCCCTCGCCCGTCAGGGCATACATCACCTCGCAATAGGCGCCCTGATAGAAGAGGTTGTCGACCACGGTATTGATCGGCTGCTGGCCGGCGCTGCCCGATGGATTGAGGATCGATCGCGCCTTGGGAAGCAGGGTCATGGTCCATTCGGCCTGCATCTGGAGCGGACCCCAATTGGAGGCGTATTCTGCGGTGATCAGGGTCTGGTAGGAGGCCTCGAGCAGGCCCGTGTCGGCATAGATCGAGTTGAGCGGGCCCGGCGGACCGTTGCGGATGTTTCCGCGGACGCGGTAGCGAATGCTGCCTTCCTGTGTGAACGGCACATTCGGGTTGGTCTGGTTGTTTTGTGGCTGGGGCGTCTGCTGATAGACGGCGCACAGGCCGAGGTGGGTCCAGCGGTTGTTCTCCGGCTCATCGACCACCAGGCCCGTGATCCGTGTCTGGAGCGAGTTGGCCGACGCGGTGTCGGAAAAGCCGAAGATGTTGAAGTCATCCTTGAAGACGCCACCGGCCCACCGGTAGCGGTCGTTGTCGCCAAAGTTTCGGAAGATCATGATGCCCGGGGCATAGGCGTTGTTGAACGGCATCGTGAAGGCGTCGGCATTGAAGGAACGCTCCATGAAGTTCACGAATCGATCGCTCGTGATGTGCTCCAGGCCCGTGAGCGTGTTTTGATTGCCGATCACCACGTTGCCCAACAGCGGGAGCTTGGTGATCGCCAGCCAGACCTCCGTCGGCGCGGGATTCGGAGAAACACCCTGCTCCTGGGGCAGCGAGGGATCCGCGAGCGAGTTGACCTGCAACTGGTTGATGAAGTCGAATTCGGTCAGCCATTCGATGTTTTCATACATCTGGCCGTCGACGCGGAATCGCCCGCGACGAAAGTTTGTGGCTCCCGCCAGCCGCGGATTGACACCACCGAGGTTTGGGATTTCGTTGGGCCCGGGGCCGGCGGTGAAGGCGGTGCTGTCGAACTGGGCCCGGCCACCCACATGCACGCGAAACTCCCGGTTCGAGGAGTAAAATTCGAGGCCGTTGTTCCACTCCGGCTTGAGCGCCACGTCGGCGCCGACCGTGAGCCCTTCGTCGGTGATCTGCGATTCGCCCGGGGCAAGCTCTTCGGCCTCGGTTTCCGGCGCCTCGACGACGCCCTCCGGCTCCAGTTCACGTCCCTCGGGAGCTTCGGGGCCGGCCTCCTCGGTGAGGGCATCGTCGGTCAGTTGGGATTCGCCCCGCTTCAGTTCCTCCGCCTCGGTGGGCTGAGGGTTGGCCTGATAGCGGGCGAGTTCGATCGGAGCGAAGACGTCGGCGGGCAGCCCGGCGATCGACCCTCCATCGGGCTCGAAGATCGGAGCGAACGTGCCCACAGGCCGCTCGGCGCGGGCGTCGGGACAGGCTGCCAGGGCGACCGCCATCGCGGTCATCGCGGCAAAAACACGGTTGATTCGATGAAGGCGGCGGGTTTTGTTGATCATGGCGGTGTCAATCGTTACGAGCCGCAGTCTCGGCCCAGTCAGTGGAATCGATGCGACCGGCAAATCTTGCCAGGTGAGGGGAGGATCGGCCTGCGCGGCGGCGAGCAATTATTAGATTGCCGGAATTTCCGGCGAAATCGCTCAAGATGCCTCAGCTTGGCGATGCGACGCATGCACTCCAGGCTGCCCGCCTCTCCTGAAGCCCTCGCTTTGCCTGACGCGCAGGATGCATGCGACCGTCACGATGGGTGCAATCAGACGTCGAAGATGACGGACGGGCAGAAAGAGAGGGGGGTTGATGTTGTTCAGGGGCGGCCGCGGACCGCGGTGTGTCGACAGGCTCGATCGGGGTGGGGGCTCCATCCCGATCGCCTCGTTCCTGATCGCCTGGGCATGCTCGGCCGCCGCCCGGGCCGAGTTTCCGCAGCCCGAACCGCTCCCGCTGCCGGCGCCGGTGGAGGACCCGGTTGGCGTGCCAGTGTTCCTCGGGCCGTCTGCCCTCCCAGTGGGCAGCGACGCCCGGCTTTCAGCCACGTGGGCCGAGGGCCTGCTTCTCCGCAGCCGTGGCGATGACTTCGAGTTTCGGATCGGCGGCCGTGTGCAGGTTGATACTTCGGGTTACACGGCCGGTACGGGGACGAACCGGCCGCCGATCGACGGTGGCCTGAATCCCCCTCTCACCGGCGCCACCAACTTCCGTCGGGCCCGCCTGCGGGGCGGTGGCCGCATGTACGAAGTGTGCGACTGGGCGGCTGAGTTCGACTTTGCCAATCAGATGACGGACTTCAATGCCGCCTATCCGACACTCACGGGCCCCGGAGCGCTGCCGGCGATGAAGGATCTGTGGCTCCAGATCCGCGGCCTCCCCTGGCTGGGCACACTTCGCATCGGCAATCAGAAAGACCCCTACGGCTTCGAGCATGCCGGCGACAGCCGGTGGCTCAACTTCATGGAGCGGTCGTTCAGCATGGACGCCTTCGAGGGGCCCTTCAACGACGGCTACCTGCCCGGCATCCAGTTCTTCAATCACGCCTACGACGGCCGCCTGGCCTGGTATCTCGGTGAATTCAAAAACACGGCCAACCCCTTCGGCTTCGCCGACTCCAGCGGCGGCAGCGAAACCGTCGGCCGACTCGTGGCCCTGCCCCTCTTCGAAGACGAGGGTCGCCGGCTCCTCCATCTCGGCGTGTCCGGCCGCACGATGGGCCTGGCATCGCTTCCCTCCGAGCTCGATCCCGTCACCGGCCGCCCCACCGGCCCCATGATCCGCGCCGTCCGCTTCCGTAGCCGCGGCTCGATCCGCAACGGGCCGCCGGGCCCGCTCAACTCGATCTATGCCGACTCCGGCCTCCTTGCCGGCGACTGGCAAAACATGCTCGGCCTCGAACTGGCCGCCAACCGCGGCCCGCTCTCTGTGCAGGCCGAATACTTCGGCTCCTGGCTCTACGGGGCCACCACGACCGACGTCGATCTCATCAATGCCGGGCAGCAGCCGTCCCCCGGCACGCCCCTCGGCACGGTCTTCTACCAGGGAGGCTACATCGAAGCCCTCTATTTTCTGACCGGTGAAAGCCGCACCTACGACCTCGAGCAATCGCGGTTTGGCCGGCCGCGACCACTCAGCAACTTCTATCGCCTTCGCGACGGCCGCCCGGGTGGCCGCATCCTCACCAGCCCCGGCGCCTGGCAGGTGGGCGTCCGCTACAACTCCCTCTGCCTGAGTGACGGCGAGGTGAACGGGGGCGTGCTCAACGGGGTCACGCTCGGGCTCAACTGGCTGCTCAATCCCAACGCCCGCATCTATCTGAATTACGACTTTACCTACCGTGATTTCGTGAATGCCTTCGGTGGCGACGGCAGTGGTGGAGTCAACGCCTTTGGGGCCCGGCTGGCGTTTGATTTTTGAGGCGTGGGCACGAAGTGAGGTCAACTGGTGCGCGGCTCGGGGTTGCCCGTGCCACATCGCAGGACGTTCGCTTCAGCCACCCCGGCTGCGCGAGACTGCTTGACAGCAAGCCGCGCCGCCGCGAGCCTCCAACAACAAGCCGCTGGGCGCAAGCCCGCGGGCTGGCGTCACCGTCGGCGCCGCCGCCATCCACCGGGCTCGCGCCCGGTGCTTTTTGGGGTGTTACCACTCTGCGTTGCCCGCACGGGCACCCCCGAGCTGGTTCATTCGGCAGCGATTCCGCGTTATCGATACCGGTAGATCGCGGCGACGCCGCTTTCGGTGGGCATCGCGATGCGGTCGAGCGCGATGATGCCGCCGCCGTGGAGGAGCACCTCTTCGGCGACCGCGGCGAAAAGATCCTCCTGCTGCACCGCCGGCTGATCACCGGTTTGCGAAAGGTCACCGGGATGCTCGCCGTTGAACTCGATCCCGCCGGTGCGGCGGTCGAGCCGGCCGGTCTCGAAGCGGTCGGCTTCGATCAGGAGCGTGGCCACCTTGCCCGCGACGGCGGCCCGGGCCACGTCGGCGAGGTCGCCGCCGGCGAGCCCATTGTCGCGGGCCTGTTCGAAGAGCCGCACGGCATGGGCGATCCGCCGCTGGCGGGCGGCGTCGAAGATCGGCATCACCCGCGTGGCCAGATCGTCGGCCGAGAGCAGCGCAGGATCGTGGGGCACGTAGTCTTCCAGGAGCATCCGGTTTTTGGAGAGCCCGCGAAAGACCGCCGCCAGTTCGGGCAGGGCGACAAGCACCACGGGCAGTGCGGTCTGTCGGGAGACCTGTTCGTGCACCAGTTCGTCGACGTGGCGAAAGAAGATCTCCGTGTCGGTGTCGATATCGTCCTGCTTGGCACGGAAGCCGCCATGCACATAGCGGGTGTCACTTTTGCCGGTGGGGCCCATGCCAAGCTGCACGCGATGGGGCTGGATGATTTCGGGAGTGACCGCCTCGGCCCGGGGAATCAGCCCGTCGGTGGCGGAGCGATTGCCCAGCGGCACCGGC
The DNA here is from genome assembly GCA_964477765.1 of uncultured Candidatus Kuenenia sp. Taxonomy (GTDB): domain Bacteria; phylum Planctomycetota; class Planctomycetia; order Pirellulales; family UBA1268; genus CACORA01. Next base: position 2,720 of record CAYZFV010000370.1, on the reverse strand, counting down.
TCCAGTCGCGGTGGCGACGCTGCCGCGCTCGGAAAGAGCCCTTCGTAGACCCGCGCCTCGCGGCTGGTGAGCGCGAGCACGTTGAATCGCTCGATCGCCGCCACCAGCCGGATCAGCGGGAGCGTGTGAAATCGCGGCGTCACCATCGCCAGCGGCACCACCGGCCGGGGCAGCAGAAACACATGGGCCCGGCCGCCGGCAGCGAGCACGCCGAGCCCGTCGGCGGTATGGTCCCAAAAGTGCGGATCGTCGGCCAGCACATGGAAGGGCCACAGGAGATCCTCGATCTCGCCGCGGGCATGTGACAGGGCCAGGGCTTCTTCGAGGGATTCGACCAGGTGCCGGAAGGCCGGTCGATCGACCGTGTTGTCGGGCACATTCCGATGCGTCGGAAGATAGAGCGACAGGCAGGGGCCCGGCTGCGGGCCGATACAACGCCGCACCACCTCGGCCGACAGCGGCTCGATGCTGATGGCCTCGGTCGCGGTGACAGTCGCCATGGCAAGCCTCCAGAGAGGTGGCCGTGCATGGCAGGAAAAAATCCGTTGGCGGAAGTGTTCGCCGTCGTCGGGGCAAAGGCAAGTCTCTCGCTCGGGCCGGCCCCGGTTCGACGAGTGTCAGGCGCGGTTCGACGAGGGCTGCGGTAGCCTGGTCTGATTGTGGATCGTCGCCATTCGTACCAGCCCCGCCCCGCTGGCCCCGAGCTTGGCGGCGATCGCCTTGCGATGGCTTTCCACGGTGTGCCGCGAAATGCCGAGACGCTCGCCGATTTCCTTGGTTCGCAGCCCTTGGCCGATCAGTTCAAAGACCTCCAGTTCCCGGGCCCGCAGCACATCGCCGGCTTCGACGCCAGCCCGCATAGCGGGCAGCCGGATGCCCCGGCTCTGCAACAGGTTGGTGATCACCCGCTGGAGGTTCTCGTAGGCCTGGGTCTTGTCGATCACCGCGCGGAGATTGGCGAGAAACTGCTGTGGGCAGGCAAACTCGCTGGCCGCACTGGAAAGGATGACGCAATCGATATCGGGCCGGCGGGCTGCGGCCGACCGGAGCACCTCCAGCCCGTTGCCGTCGGGCAGCCCGAGGTCGAGGATCAAAAGATCGATCGCGTCACCGGCGCAGGCAGTCTGGCCGTCGGCGACGGTGGTGGCGGTCGCCACCAGTTCGACTCCCGGAATCGTGCGGATCATGCCGGAGAGCAGCTGGAGGAACATCGTCTGATCCTCCACGATCAGGCACCGCAGTTTCTCACGGATGAGCGCGTCTGAAGCACTCATGAGACCCACCGTCCCCGCGTGCTACCGCTAGTAGCTGTAGCCGGCCAAGGCTTCAGTGATGTTGGGCGTGTCGACCTTCGCCAGAACGCCGGTGCCGCGCAGATTCCGCTTCCGCTTGGCCGAGAGTCTCACCTGAAGGTGGCTCGTGCCGGCCCGTCGGTGCTTGGCTTTGCCGGTGGCGGTCAGGCGAAACCGCTTTTTCACACCCTTGTGGGTCTTCTGCTTGGGCATCGATGAATCTCCTTGCGTGGTGGTGCTTGCGTGCTTTTGCTCGGTCGATCGTGTTCGGGAAGGCCTGTTTTACTTCGGCGACAGGGTGCATACCAGCCGTCGGCCCATCTGCTGCGGGGGCGACTCGACCTTCGCCACTTCCCCAAGCTGTTCGACGATGCCCTTCATCACCCGCTGCCCTTCCTCGATGTGGGCCATTTCGCGGCCGCGAAACACCAGCGACACCACAACCTTGTCTTTATGGAGCAGGAAGGTCTTGGCCTGATTGACCTTGAAGTCGATGTCATGCTGGCCGGTTTTCGGCCGCACGCGAATCTCTTTGATCTTCGTGTGGTGGACGTGGGTTTTGTGTTGCTTCTTCTTCTGCTGGTACTTGAACTTGCCAAAGTCCATGATCCGGCAGACGGGCGGCTTCTCCGCCGGCGCCACCTCGACCAGGTCGAGGCCGGCGTCACGGGCGATTCCCAAGGCCTCGTCCGTGGGGATGACGCCCAGCTGCCCACCATCCGCACCGATCACCCGGACCGGCGAGATCCGGATCTGTTCGTTGATGCGATGCTGCTTCTCGATGGCCGACGTCTCCGCATGAATCCGACCCGCGCAGACTTCCGGACAGGCCCGGAATCACGCGGGGAATCGCCCAATATTCCAATAGGGAGGAGGGGGCGTCAAGGCGTGGTTGTTTTTCGTGGCAGCCGTGCCTCCCGGGCGGTGGCTTCGCTGTCTCCGTCGCCGCCAAGCCGGAGGCCGGCGAGCAGGTCGGCATCGGCGGTGGCAAACCGCTGGGCCATCGAAGCCTCCAGCATGAATGCCACGCTGGCCCGCCGGCCCGCCTCGTCGGCCAACACGGCGTGGACCCACAGGAAGGGCAGATCGCCGGCGGTGCCGGCCGACACGACCCGCACCACGGTCACCCCGTCATCGCGGGTGCTGGCCGTGGCGTCTTCAAACCGCTCAAACTGCCCGTCGAGCGAGCGGCTGATGTCCCGCTTCACCTCCTCGACCGTCGGCGTGTCGGCGACGCCAACGTGAGGCAGGGCCGTGATCGAGCATTGGGCGACCAGCGCTCCATGATCGACCAGTCGCATCACGACCGACCCCGAGGCCTGCTCGACGGTCCGCCACCGGGCGTCGTGCACCAGGTCGAAGCGACCACCGGGATCGCGATACCAGAGTCGGTCGGGCCGCCCCGGGGCCCGGCGGCGGGGGGGGGGG
>CAYZFV010000369.1:0-5572 GCA_964477765.1 uncultured Candidatus Kuenenia sp. | reverse complement strand
CGGCACCATGGTGTCGCCGTGGCCGCCGAGGAGCATCGCCGAAATGTCTTCGACACTCAGGCCGAGTTCCGTGGCGAGGAATGACCGGTAGCGGGCGGTGTCGAGGATGCCCGCCTGGCCGACGACGCGATTCGCCGGGAAGCCGGTCACCTGGTACATCCGTTGGACCATGGCGTCGAGTGGATTGGAGACGACGATCACAACCGCCTCGGGGCTCGAGTCGCGAATCTGGGCGGCCACGTCGCCGACGATCTTGGCATTGGTGGAGAGGAGGTCGTCGCGGCTCATGCCCGGCTTGCGGGCGATGCCGGCGGTCACCACCACCACGTCGCTGCCGGCCGTGTCGGCCCAGTCGGTGGTGCCGACGAGCCGCGAGTCGAAGCCCATGATCGGCGACGCCTGAAACAGGTCGAGCGCCTTGCCGGCCGGCATGCCCTCGGTGGCCGGGATATCGAGCAGCACGATGTCGCCGAGCTCGGCCGCCGCACACCAATGGGCCGTGGTGGCCCCGACATTGCCGGCCCCGATGACTGAAATCTTCGCGCGTCGCATGGATGGGTCTCCGCGTGGAATGAGGATCGTGAAAGACCACGTTTTCCCACACGATCCACGCAGGGCAAGGGCTGCCTCTCCCTCCCGGCATTCAGGCCATCACCACGGCACACGTCACCGATACAAGAAGCACCGGCTCGGGGGCGGCAAAAGTCGCCGCTTCGCGGTCTTGCAGATTGTCGCTGGGCGAGGATACGCCCAATGCTCCTCGAGCGTTCGCCGACCCCCGAGCCTCACCGTTTCTGGCAGCGGAGTCATCGCCTGCCGTATTCAGAAAAAGGGTCTTGCCAGTTGATGAAGCCGGGGGCGATGGAAGTCGAAGCGAGTTGGCGTATTTTCGACGAAATGTCATCCGTTGATGTCGATGTGGTCGGGGAGACGGTCGCGGGTTTCCTGCTCCTGCCGGCGGGCGGCGCGGCGGGTGGCCCACGCGGCGGCTCCGAGGAGGAGGCCGACCACCGCGGCGATGCCGGCCAGCACCCAGCCGAGATCATCGGAGATGCGGCGCGGGGAGGGAGCGGGAGTCCAGCGGACGTCGCGGCCGATGAGGAGTGGTGTTTCCCGCCGTCCGCCGCCGGTCTCTTCATCGCCCTGCGGCGAGGTGATCCGCACCCGCTGGAGTGGATAGGCGTAGCGTTTGAGCGCGAAGCCCGACACCCGCACCTGCTCGGAGATCCGCTCACCGGTGGGCATGTCGGCCGGCAGCGACCGCACGCAGCAGACGATCGGGAAGTCATCTTGCAGATGGTCGTCGACCCGGATCAGCGGCGTAGGCACGAACACGTAGAGTTCCCAGTAGTGATCGGCCCCCACCTGCTGCCGCCACGCCGGGTCGTCGATGGCGATGCGGGTCGCGCGGCGGGCGATGCCCTCGATGGTGACAAGGTCACCACGGTGGGTGGCAAACCATTGTTCGGCCGGATCGATCAAGGGAATGATGTCGGTGATCCGGGTGGCGGCCGCGTCGATCGCCCCCGGTTCGCCACGACCGGCGGCGGCGAGCATGGCGTAAAAGGCCTCCGTGTCGCCGGCGACAAGCGGCCGGCCGTCGGCGACGGTATCGAACGTGGCGTAGTCCATGCCGAGACGGCCGAGGAGCGGGCCGCGCGGATACCACGCCAGCCGTGATCCCAGCACCAGCAGGGCATGGGCGTCGCCCGGCCAGGTCTGCCCCTCGGCCGCCGGCAGCGGCCCCGGGCCCGTGGTGAGCGGCAGGCCGACGACGGCCACCGGCTCGTCGATCGGCATCCAGCGCGGCCAGGCCTGCGGCGCCGATTCGAGGATCACGTCGACCACTTGGCCGCCGGACGTCGCCACCCGCAGCAGGTCGAGATGGGCACGGCCGGCGAGGGCCGCTTCTTCGGCAGAGAGTCGCTGCGGAGCGATGAACACGCCGCGTCCTTCGATCCGCACCAGGGTGTCCGCAGCGGCGGTCGGCAGTGACTGCGACACGTCTGTCGCGGCGGCCTGCCAGGCGGAGAGGGTGTCGGCAGGCACACGGCCGAGCCGGGCCAGGAGCCTGAGCACGAGCGACTGCCGCGAGGCATCCCACGCCCCTTCCGCCTCGAGCGGCGACCACCGGCTGCGGTCGAGATCCCACGAGGCGAGGTAGGCGGCCAACGATTCAGCCGGCGGCTCTGACTCAGCGGCCAGGAGCGCACGAGGTGCGAGGAAGCCAACCAGCAGCAGGGCACCGAGCAGGATACGCGCCACGGCGGATGGTCGGGCCGTCGAAGCGGTCATGATCACGACTCCCGGGAGGTTTCGTTGTCTGCCAGCCGCTGCAGGGCTTCCTCAGTGGACAGGATCTCTTCACCGGCCAGGGCCTGCTCGAGATCGGCACTGGCCGCCACCTTCGCCGGCGGGCCGCGACGGGCGAGCCAGATACCGAGGAGCGTCACCAGCATCACCATCAGGATCGTACCGGTGGTGAGAGCCGCCACGAAATCGATGGCCGGGCGGGCCGTCGGTCGCGGCGACCAGCGTGGCGTGGCCGCCATCACCAACGGTGCGAGCCGAACCGTATCTTTGGCCGCGTAGGCCCACCGCTTGAAGAAATAGCCGGCCACGTCGACCCGCTCGGCGATCGCGAACCCCGTCGGCATGCCCTGGGGAACATCGAGAAAATAGACGACGACCGGCGAGGCCGGCCCGCCCTCGGGCTCGAGCCAGCCCTGCCAATAGCCGTTGATTCCATAATCATTCACCGGAGCCTCGACCCGCTCGAGCCGGCGGAGCGTACCGGCGATGGCCACCGGACGGCCGCGGAAAGTTCGTGGCTGGCCAAACAGTTCCGTGAAGCTCACTCGGCGGACAATCCCTGGCGGAGGCGGGCCTCGGTCGCGGAGCGTCTTCCAGATCTGAAACCAGGCATCGCGGTCGGTCTCGCGGAAGACCGTGTCGTCGCGAACAACGCCGAGTGCCGCCGGCGTCGCGGCCAGGGCTTCCCCCTCCTCGACCGCGAAAGGCTCCGGCTCCTGCTCGATGAGCACCGCGTCGGGGACGCCCGTATCAGCGAGCCGATCGGCGAGCCGCGTATCGACCTGCGGCGGCGGAGGCGGTGCCGGCTGACGAAACCAGGTCTGCTCCACCCACGAGGCGATCAGGATGACGGCGACGGCCGGTGGCATGAACCGCCAGAAGATCCGCCGCTGCTCGTCACGGGCCAGATAGTTTCTGGGCGGGCGGCTCACGGCGCCGGCTGATCCTGCGGCTGGCTCCGCTGCTGCTTCCGCATCTCCCGCCAGACATAGGCGCCGAAGGTGCCGGCGAGCGTGAACGGCATCGCGAGCATCAGGAGGATGCTGTAGAAGTAGCCGCGGGCGATGTTGACCGCATCAGGGTCGGACGAGGCAAAGCCGTCTTTGCAGTTGGGGCAGCCCAACGCCTCAGCCGCCGAGAGACAGACGAGGAAGACCGCGACGGCGATGATCGGCCCGAACTTCATACTTCAATTATAGACCGGCCGGGGGCCCGGGAAACCATTGATAGAGCAGGCAGTAGATCAGGACGCCGGTCACCGACACATAGAGCCAGATCGGCAACGTGATCCGCCCCAGCCGCCGGTGGGCCGCAAACCGGCCCTTCCAGGCCAGAAAAAACATCCGCAGGGCCAGCAGTGGCACGGCCGCCGCCAGCGGCACGTGGGTGGCGAGGATGCCCAGGTAGATCGGCCGCACGGAGTTCGGCCCGGCAAACCGATGCGTGCCCTCGATCGCGTAGCGGGTGAGGTAGCTGACGAGAAACACGGTCGACACCACGAACGCCGCGATCATCACGCTGCGATGGGCTTTCACGCGACCGCGTCGGATCAGCACCCAGCCGGCCACCAGCAAGACCGCGGCGAGCGCATTGAGAACCGCGTTGAGGGTGGCCAACGGATGAACGGCCAGCAGCGGAATCACGATGCGGGCTCCTCCTCGGCGAGCACCTCACGAATCAGCTTCTTGAGCAACTCGACCCGATCTTCCTGCAAAAGATGATAGCTGCCGCGGAGGCGGCCCTGCCGATCGAACACGACACCCCGCTCCGAATGCACCCCGACCTCGGCCGGCAGCAGGAACGACTCATTGGCCACCTTCCTGATCACGGCGAAGTCACCGGTGAGAAACTTCCAGCGGGCCGGGTCTGCCTCAAACCGATCGGCATAGCGCCGGAGCACATCGGGCGTGTCGTTATCAGGGTCACAGGTGAGGCTGATCGAGACGAAATCAGGATCGTCGATCTCCCGCAGAATGTCGGCCACGGCCTGGTTTTCGCGAAAACAGGGCCCCGGGCAATTCGAGAAAAACACGCTCCCCATCCACACCTTGCCAGCCAGACTCTTCGAATCAAACGGCTCCCCATCCTGGGCCGTGAGCGTAAACGGCAGGACCTCCTGCCCCGGCTCCATCACCATGGGCGCCGGCACCGGCGTCCCTTCCGGCAAGCCCACCACCGGCCGCTCCGCCTTCTGACAGCCGACGCTCGCACTGACGATTGCCAGCGCTCCAGCGAAGAAAATCGTCTGGAAAGCTCGCGACTTATAGCTCATGGCTGTTAACCTCAGTTTCTTCCCGATTCTGGAGGGGTTGCCCGTGCCATGGAGCCGGCGTTGGCAGCGAGCGAAGGCAGGATGCCGAAAGCGAAGCTGGCATCGAGTGAGTGAAGGGCAGGATGCCCGTAACGAACGTCCGGCGATATGGCACGGGCAGCCCCGGCCCACCGCCGGCAACCCCTCCCCCCTTGAACGTGCAAGCAAGGAAGTTCCTCCGCGACGAGACTTCCGCCGTTCCGGCGGCAATACGTGTTGATATACCTGACCTGACCTGAAAAAAGTTCAATGCGCCGGCATGCCCTCGAGCAGTGCCGCCTCGGCCGCCTGTTCGAGCAGTTTCACATCCGACTCCCGGGCCATGTGCAGCGCCCGCTCCTGCGACACCATGCGATTCCGCATCCCGATATCGGGCACGAGCATGATGCAGAGGAAGATCGCCATCATCGCCGCCGGAATCGTCAGCACGTATTTCCAGTTGGCCTCCCAGAGCACATGCATGAAAAACAGCACCACGAGCATCGCCTTCGTGCACGATACCGCCATCATGAAGGCCCAGCCCACCTGCGGCTCGTCCCGCCAGGGCCACAGCGGCGAGTAGGTGAGAAACGACATCGTCGTGAGGAAGCAGAGCGCGACGAAGACGGCGAGATACTTGCCGATGCCGCCGTGGCCGTGCTCGTGGGCGTCGTGGTCGTTGTGCGAGTCGTGATCGTCGGGCAGGCCGCCGGGGCGGGTGATCGGGCCGTGGTCACTCATGGGAGTCGCCTTTCGAACAAGATCAACAGAGATCAACTAGAAGAGGTAGAGAAGCGGAAAGAGGAAGATCCACACGAGATCGACGAAGTGCCAGTACAGGCCGGCGTTTTCGATGGCCCCGGCCCGCTTCGCGTTGAGTTTCCAGGTGAGCATGATGGCAAACACGAGGAGGCCGACGGCGACGTGGACCGCGTGAAATCCGGTGAGGAGGAAGTAGGTGCTGGCCCA
>CAYZFV010000368.1:0-3724 GCA_964477765.1 uncultured Candidatus Kuenenia sp. | reverse complement strand
GTGTTCCAGGTATGGCCCACCCGCGGCGGCACCGGCCGGGGCGACACATAGAGCTGGGCACCCATGCCGGGGGCGCTGCCGGCCGGAACCGGCGGCACGTAGAAGTTGTAGAAGACGTCGGGCGTGGGAGCCTCGACGCCGCCGTCGATCGGCAACGCCCGTGCGGCTCCAGCGGCCAGCATTTCAGCGGCCAACACGGCCACGACAAGACCGGTGCGAAATCTCTGCATGCGCGGCATCGCCTCCCTCCCTGGCTGCGGCCCACGCCGACCGGCGGTCGACGTCTCCAGAGTGTCGGCGGTTCGGGGCACAGACCATCAGCGGTGCCCGCATAACCGGCAAAGTCAGCCCCTCTTGCCAAGGCCGGCGTAGGCGATCACAGTCATGTTCATCATGGGCAAAACCAAGGCACCTCCCCGACCGAAAACCCGCCGCACGAAGCCTGTCCGATCACAGGCTGCCCGATCACAGGCTGCCCGATCACAGGCCGCACAAGCGCAGGCCATCACCGCCGCGGCTTCCGAGCCGGCCGATGGCGAAGCTGAGGCTCCGGCCAAGACCGCAGCCAAGACCCCGGCCAAGCGCCGCGCCACGGCCCAGGCGCTCGCCGCCGGGCAGCGCGACATCTCGGTGAGCGAGTTCTTCGCGAAGAACCGCCATCTGCTCGGCTTTGACTCCCCGCGGAAGGCGCTGCTCACGAGCGTCAAGGAGGCGGTCGACAACTCCCTCGACGCCTGCGAGGAGGCGGGCATCCTCCCGGAGATCTGGGTACACATCGAGCAGGTCGGCGACAGCGGCAGCCGCTACCGGATGGGCGTGCAGGACAACGGCCCCGGCATCGTCCGCAAACAGATCCCGCTCATCTTCGGGAAGCTGCTCTATGGCTCGAAGTTTCATCGCCTGCGAATGAGCCGCGGCCAGCAGGGCATCGGTATTTCGGCCGCCGGCATGTACGGCGTGCTCACGACGGGCAAGCCGGTGAAGATCATCTCCAAGACTGGCGCCAAGGATCGGGCCCACTACTACGAACTGCGGATCGACACGAAGACCAACCAGCCGGAGATCTTGAACGGCAAGGGAGAGGGCATCGACATCCCCTCCGGCAAGGGCGGGGCCGAGTTGATGAAGAAGCACTCGATCGAGTGGGTCGCCGAAAACGATCTGAGTGAGCCGATCACCCACGGCACCCGCGTCACGATCGAGATGGAGGCGAAGTTTCAGCGGGGCCGCGGGAGTGTCGAGGAGTATCTCGAACAGACGGCGATCTCGAACCCCCATGCCCGCATCCACTTCATCGGCCCCGACGGGCAGGAGCGGATCCTCGAGCGGGCCAACGACGAACTGCCTCCCGAGCCCAAGGAGATCAAGCCGCATCCCTTTGGTGTCGAACTCGGCCGCCTGGTCACGATGCTTCAGGAGCACCCCAGGCTCACGCTCGCCCAGTTCCTCACGCAGTCTTTTTCGCGGGTCTCCCATGGCACGGCCAAGAAACTCTGCGACATGGCCAAGCTCTCGCCCCGCGTGACGACGGGGAAGCTGGGCCGCGGCGAGGCCGACGCCCTCTTCAAGGCGATCCAAGACACGAAGATCCCACCCCCGGCCACCGACTGCATCGTGCAGATCGGTGAACAGCGACTTCTGGCCGGCCTGCGGCAGGTGGTGCCGGGCGAGTTCTTTACGGCGGCCACGCGGCCCCCGTCGGTCTATCGCGGCAATCCCTTCTTGATCGAGGCGGCGCTGGCCTACGGCGGCGGCGTGTCTTCACAGCGGATCAGCCGCGAAGCACTCGGTGAACTCGCGGGCGAGAGCGACGCCCGCAGCCTGCGGCAGTTTCTCACCACCACCTTTGCCGGCGTGGGAGCCGAAGGTGCCGACAAGATTCTCGCCGAGGCCCAACTCGCGCCACGGCAATCGCCCTCCAAGCTCAAGAAGCAGCAACTCGATGCGCTCCATGAGGCGATGCAGCATGTGAGCGCCGACGAGGGACAGTCGATGAATGTTCTCCGGTATGCCAATCGCGTGCCGCTGCAGTTTCAGCCCGCGGCCTGTGCCGTCACGCAGACGATCACCTCGACCAACTGGCGGTCCTACGGCCTTTCGCAGTCTCGCGGCAGCCTTCCCTCCGGGCCGGTGACGGTGATGGTGCACGTGGCCAGCGTCTGGGTGCCGTTTACGAGCGAGTCGAAAGAGGCGATCGCCCACTACCCCGAGATCCAGAAGGAGATCCGGCTGGCGCTTCAGGCGGTTGGCCGGAAACTCGGCATGTATATGCGGCGGCGGCTCCGCGTGGCTCAGGAAGGGCAGCGCCGCACGATCTTCCTCCGCTACCTCGGCGAGGTCGCCACCGCCGTCTCCGTGATCAACGGCGTCGACCGGGCCAAGCTCTATGACCAACTCTTGGCCGTCGCCAAGAAGAAGACGTCCGAGGCCGACGTGAAGCTCGACGACCGCGGTCGGCAAATCGAGGAGGAGGATGAACTCGATCTTGGCGACAACTGCATCATCGTGCCACAGACCGTGCCAGGCGAGGATGAAGAGCCTGAGCCCGCTGCCGAAAAAGCGACGGCGAAGCGGCCCAGGCGGCGGAAGAAACGCACCGCCTAGGCCGGCTCCGTCCATCGAATATCGCCCAGTTTCGCTACAGCGACGATCAGGCAGTCCAAGAGAGGTAGGCTCAGGGGTCGGCGAACGCTCGAGGAGCGTTGGGCGTATCCTCGCCCCGCGACGAGACTTTTGCCGCCCCTGAGCCGGCGATACACATACGGTGGATGTGCTCTCATCGAAGCGTCAACTCAATCACTGGCCTTCAGCCGTTCGACCTCCGCCTCGAGCGACTTCACCCGATCTTCGAGCTGCTGAAACCGCTCACGGGCCTTTTCCATCCGTTCCTGCATGGCGCCGCGGGCCTGCTCGAGCCGCTCCCGCATCTCTGGCGGCATGCCACCCCGTTGGCCGCCTGCAGGCCCGCCGCTGCCCATGCGGCCGTCCATGCGGCTGAACAGCTGGTCAAGCTTGTCTGTCAGCCGATCGATCTTCATGCCGAGATCGCCGCCCCGCTCGTAGCGCATCCCTTCTTCCGCCGCGGTCACGTGCCGCACGCGATCGGTCGCCACCAGCAGGCCCACGCCACAAGCCGCCACGCCCAGCCATTTCCAAAAATGTGTCATGATCGCTCTCCTCGAGTGGTAGGTTTTGCCAACAGGGAATAAACGCCCCTGCCCCACGAAAGTTTCACTGCCATGACAATCGAGCCCGACATCTTTGCCACGCTCGCCGCCACCGCCGCTGCGCAGGGCCCACGGGCCATGCTGGAGACCCTCGCCACGTCCCTCCGCGAACGGCACCGCTGGCATGCCCTGTTTGATCTGCGACTCCTCCAGGCCCGCGTGGCCCTCGGCCTGCCCCCGACGGGGGAGATCGGCACGCTCGACGAGGCCACCCGCGACAAGCTCGATCAGGCCTCGCTGGCCGCCTGCCACGAGGTGGGCTGGCCGCTGCTCGACGAGGGGCAGGTTGCCGCCGGGTGGATGTATCTCCGCGCGGCCGCGGAGCCGCAGGAAGTGTCGCGACGGCTCGCCGCCTTGGCCGGCAGGCTCCCGGAGGATGACGAGGCGGCCACAGCCCGTCTCCAGGAAATTCTGCACGTCGCCTTGTGGGAAGGCGTCGATCCCGCGCTCGGCATCCGACTGGTGATCGAGTCGCAAGGCACCTGCAACTCGATCAC
>CAYZFV010000367.1:0-4230 GCA_964477765.1 uncultured Candidatus Kuenenia sp. | reverse complement strand
AGCACGTGCTGCCGATGATCCCGAGCGGGATGACGGTGCGCGACCTGATCAAGAAGTAGCGCGGCGGGGCCAAGCCGGTCGCCACCTCCACCCAACAAGCACCGGGCGCGAGCCTGGTGGCTGCAGCGGCGTCGGCGCCAGCCCGCGGGCTCGCGCCCCGCGGCTTTGTGGAGGGCCAAAACCAACAAGCACCGGGCGCGAGCCTGGTGGCTGCAGCGGCGTCGGCGCCAGCCCGCGGGTTTACGCGGCCGACCGCGCCTTGTAGAGATACGGGTTCATCGACGGGTCGTTGTACATCTTCATCTGACGGAAGACCCGGAGCGGTCGCCGGCCGGTGAAGATTTCTTCGAGCAGCCGCGTGAGCGCCTCGACGAGATGCGCCTGCTGCACGTCGAGCACCGCCATGCGGGTGGCCGCCTTCTCGCGATGCTCGGGCGTGGCGTCGGCCCGCTCGATCTGCTCCCGCATGTGGAAGCGGCGGAGCTCGAGGATCGAGAGGCGGTCGATCGCGGCGCCGGGGGTTTCCGTGGCCGCCGGTGCATCGAGAGCCGCAGCGACGCCACGGCGGGCCAGCTCCGCGATCAGCCAGTCGTCGACCTTCTCGATCGCATCGTTGCGGGCCTGGTTGTAGCCGTCGATCGCCCGCTTCACCTGGGCGATCCTCGCGTCGGTCACGTCGGGCGAGCGGGCGATGTCTTCCTCGTGCCAGAGGAGAAAGTTGAAGCGGTGGAGGTCGCAGATCTTGCCGGCGAGCCCGTCTTCCTCGTGGGTCGGCTCGACAGAGTGCCAGTCGGCGACCAGTCGCTCGAGCATGGCGTCGATGTCGGCAACAGTCAGCGGGAGAGGGGCGGGCGTGGTCATGGCGAAACTCCGGGAGAAAAAGGAAAGGTCGAAAATGGTGGGCGAAGTCAGGCGGCGCGGAGGACGAGGCAGAGATTCGAGCCGCCGAAGCCAAACGAGTTGCTGGCCGCCACGCGGACCGGGGCCGGCCGGGCTTCGTGAGGCACGTGATCGAGAGGACAGGCGTCGTCGGGATGGTCGAGGTTGAGCGTCGGCGGGATCACCTGCCGATCGAGGGCCGCCAGGCAGGCCACGGCCTCGAAGGCGGCCGCGCCACTCACCAGATGCCCCGACATGCTCTTGGTGGAGCTCACAGGCACGCGGTCGGCCGCGGCCCCGAGCGCCAGGCGGATCGCTCCCGCCTCGGCCGCGTCGCCGACGGGCGTGCCGGCGGCATGGGCGTTGACGTAGTCGACTTCGTCGGGAGCCACGCCGGCGTCGACGAGCGCCATCGTGATCGCGCGGGCGGCCTGCACGGGATCGGTGCAGGGGGCCACCATGTGCGAGGCGTCGCTCGACATGCCGACGCCCGCCAGTTCGCCGTAGGCACGGGCGGCGCGGCGGCAAGCATCGGTCTGGCGTTCGAGCACGAAGAAGGCCCCGCCTTCTCCCATCACGAAGCCGTCACGGTCGCGATCAAAGGGCCGTGAAGCCTTGGTGGGGTCGTCGCTGCGGCGGGACAGGGCGCGGAGATTGTAGAAGGCGGCCAGTGAGGTGGGGCTGAGGGTGTCGCAGCCGCCGACGATGCAGGCATCGACCCAGCCGGCCGCGAGCCAACTGCGGCCGAGGGCCATCGCATAGCCGCTCGAGGCACAGGCGGCGGCTGTGGTGACCGCCGGGCCGGTGAGGCCAAACAGGTCGGCCAGCCGTTGCACGAGTGTGGGGCCGCAGGCGGCCGCGAAGACCTGCTCGCCATCGCCGAGGTAGTCGGCCTCCCAGGCCTTGAGATGTTCGGCACCGAGGCCGAGCACGAGGCCGATGCGCCGCGGCGCCCGCTCGCTGGCAAGGCTGGCATCGGTGAGGGCGGCGGCGATCGGGCTCACGCAAAGCTGGTCGAGCCGCGGCAGGGCCGTAAACGCCTCCGTGGTGAGCGGGCAGGCCGCCGTGGAGGGAAGTGGGATGTCGCCCACCGCGCCGGCAAACTGCACCGGTTCGCGGGCGAACGGGCCGGGGTCGATCGACCGCACGCCCGACCTGCCGGCCATCAGGGCATCGGCGATGGCGCTGAACGAATGACCCAGCGGCGAGACCGCCCCGACGCCGGTGATCAGGACGGGTTCACGATCAGGCTTCGCGCGATGACTCGTGTGATCCATCAGGCGGCCTCCTGTCGGGAAGCCATGGCTGCCGTGGTGAGTTGCACGGTGCCGCCCCAGGGAAAGTGGTGCGACCATGCGAGCGGACCAGCGCTGGAGACAGAAGCCGCGAGCGCGGCGGCGAGGCTCCGGAGCGACGCGGCTGGTGCGGTCGGCTGTGGTTCCGTCGCACCACATGGGTCGAGATGGAGCGTGAGCCGCTGCCCTGAGCAGGCTGTGGCGGCTCGCGTGACCGCCAGCGCCACGCCGCGGCAGACGGGATCGGTCGTCGGCATTCCTCGGCTATCGAGCGCGGGCTCGTCATCCCAGCCGGTGATCACGAGCCACACGGTGTCGCAGGCGACCGGGCCAGAGCCATGCAGCCACGAGAAGGCGGTGAGCAGGCCTTCGGAAAGGGCGGCGGGCCCACCGCTCACGCCGATATTGGGGCCGTGCATGCCGAGGCCCACGCTGACGGCGCCGGCGAGTGAATGGAGCGAGCCCTGCGGTACGATCTGGGTGGAGACGGTGACGCCGCCTCCCTGCCTGGCCTGTACGAGCGTTTGGGCGGCGGCGATCCGACCGGCCTGGCAGGAGGCTGCGATCACGCCATGGCCCGCGACCGCAGGCAGTTCCGGAAGCCCACCGAGCGCCGCGAGCACCGCCTGCATGCCGACGACCGTCTGCTCATCAGCATTCCGGAGAAATCGCCGTGGCAATGCGGGGGTCGACTCGGGCCAGCCGCCCTCCCGGAGCGCGGGAATGTCCGCCAGCCGAGCCGCGATCGTCCCCCGGGCGGCGACGTCGACCGTGCACGGGGCTCCCGGGTGGCCGGCGGTGGGCGGGAGGCTGGGCATCGGGCTGGTCACGCCGCCTTCTTGGCTTCCTTGGCGGCGAGCTTGGCTTCGAGGGTGTCGAGGAGCTTGCCGACGGTCGTCACCTTCTCGAGGAGTTCCGTCTCGATCTGGATGCCGAAGTGGCTCTCGATATGGAGCACGAGCCCCGCCATGTCGAGCGAGTCGAGATTGAGGCCGTCGCGGAGCGACGTCGAATCGTCGAGGGCCGGATAGGTCTCGCCCGTCTCCTTTTCCAGCAGTTCGAGCACGATCGTCGAAAGTTCCTTGCGGTCCATGAACGCCACTCCTGTCTCCAAACTGGTGCCGGTTTGCCGCGGAGGTATGATTCGGCTCCGCGACGTGAAGGGCGAGACAGTAGCGAATGCAGACGACTGAGCGAAGGGCAAAAGAGGCAGTGTTTTCCCCGGTTTTCCGCCGTGGCGGGCTCGCGGTCGTGGCCGTCGCTTATGCGGTGACGCTCGTGCTGGCCACCCACTACCCCAAGCCGGAGCAGCTCCTCGGCCGCTACGGCCACGCCGACAAGCTGCTCCACTTCGTCGCCTACTTTCTCCTGGCGGTGTTCGTGGCCGCGGCGGTGTGGGGGGCGGGCCGCTGGTCGCGGCGGGCGGCGCTGATCGTGGCCATCGCGCTGGCCGCCTTCGGCGCCGTCGATGAGATGACGCAGCCGCTGTTTGGCCGCACCGCCGACATGCTCGACTGGGCGGCCGACTGCGCCGGCATCGCGGTCGGCATCCTGCTCGTGGCGATCACCAGTTCGGCGTGGGGGCGCGGAAGTCGTCGAGGTTGACCGAGCGAAACCACTCGATCGTCTTCTCGAGGCCTTCGCGGAGCGGCACGGTCGGCTCCCAGCCGAGCCTTTCCTTGGCGAGCGTGATGTCGGGCCGGCGGCGTTCCGGATCGTCGACCGGCAGCGGTTTTTCCACGAGCTTCGACTGCGAATCCGTGAGCTCGAGCGTGAGCTCGGCAAGCTGGCGGATCGTAAACTCACCCGGGTTGCCGAGGTTCACGGGGCCGCCGAACTCATCCGGTCCGTTCATCATCCGGATGATCCCCTCCACCAGATCGTCGCGATAGCAGAAGCTGCGTGTCTGGCCGCCCGAGCCGAAGATCGTGATCGGCTCGCCGGCGAGTGCCTGGCGGATGAAGTTGGAGACCACCCGGCCGTCGAAGGGGTGCATCCGCGGCCCGTAGGTGTTGAAGATGCGCACGATGCGGACGTTGACGCCGTTGTGGCGGGG
>CAYZFV010000366.1:0-3676 GCA_964477765.1 uncultured Candidatus Kuenenia sp. | reverse complement strand
ACCACTCGGGCTGCCTGCTGCCAGCCAGCCGCCACGTTGCGACTCACTGACGAGCAGCATCATGCCCGCGGTGTGTTAGGCGGTGTTGAGCGGCAAGTGAGAATCGCGTGAGAATTGCGTGAGAAGAATGTGCAGAGTGGCGGCGTGCGGCGTGGCGGCGTGCGGCGTGCGGCGTGCGGCGTGGCGGCTTGCGGCGTGGCGGCGTGGTCGTGGGCCGGTTCTCTTCAGCGTGTGCTTGCAGGCGGCCCGTCCTGCGGGGCTCTGCCGGGTGGAGGAGCTCACCATCTCGCTCCACCCGGCAGATGCCTCCCCCAAGTGTTCGGTGTTGCGGAAAAAGATATGCGAATCCAGGGCCAAACAATGTGAGAACACGATGAGAACGAGGTGAGCACGAAACGGGAACGGGGTGAGATCGAAATGCCAATCACGTCTCGGCCCAGAGTGCAGTTTGCCAGCCAGCAGCGTCGATAGATGGGCAGGGCACGCGAAGTCTCGGCCATGCCCGCGACGGCGAACCCCAAACGGTCTCACCAAAATGGTGAGAACCTCACGGTGAGAAATCACCATAATGGTGATTCCGCGTGGCTTCGCGGGGCGTCTCGGCGGGGATGCCAGCGCACGAAAAAGCCCCGGAGCCGAGGTGCCTCCGGGGCTTTGAAAACACAATTTTGCCGTTGAAAACGAGCTTTAGCGGCTGGCAACGCCAGCGACCCGCCGCCGGACGCCGGCGATCGCAAGCCCGGCGATGGCGAGGCCGATCAGGCTCACCGTGCCGGGTTCGGGGACGGGGGCGTTCACAACGCTGAGTTCGAATGAGCCCCCACCGGCGCCCTGGGCCTGACTCCGCGTGTAGGTCCCGCTGATGTCGCCACGGATAAACTCTTCCGAGAGACCTGCAGGGGCTACCACACCAAAGTCCCAGATTTCATTTTCGAAAAAATTGCCGAAGAAATTCGCGTCTCCAAATTCACCTGCCAGATTTGTCGTGAACATTCCGCCGCTGGGAATGGCTGCCTGCCCATTGAACATCTCCGACTCACTGAGAATGCTAAAAAAGTTGATCTGAACCCCCGCGGGGTCGAGCGACATGCCGCCTGTGGTGGCATCAAAAATGAGCGTCGGCACGGTCGCAAGCGAACTCTGCGTTGGGAGCACGCTGTCGGTTCCGTCAAGCGGGATCGCTTCGCCATGGCCAACGCCCGCCGACAATGCGGCCAGCAAGGCCATCGCCGGCACAACAGGACAACGAATCTGCAAATGAGTCATCGGTT
Source organism: uncultured Candidatus Kuenenia sp. (assembly GCA_964477765.1). Lineage (GTDB taxonomy): Bacteria > Planctomycetota > Planctomycetia > Pirellulales > UBA1268 > CACORA01. Next base: position 2,405 of record CAYZFV010000366.1, on the reverse strand, counting down.
GAGTACCTCAGGGGAAAAGTTCATGCGTGATTGACGGCCTGTGGGCCGCCAGCCTGGCGTCGTTCCGCGGGAATGTATCGCGAAGCACGAACCAAGCCGCATGAGTCTTTTGTGAGATGCAGAAAATTTTTGTCCGCACGCAGAAGTCACGGTGTTTGCGGCCTTCGCAATTACCGCGAGGCGGTGCCGCTCATGGAAACCTCATGCAGCGGGCATCGGTCTCGATGATGACAACTCACCATCCTGGTGAGATGTCACCGGTGTGGTGGGCCAGCGGCTGGTGAGTCGCCAGGCGACGGTCCCGGCACCGCGAGCGACGCGCTCACAAAATTCTCATGACCGATCGCTACGCTTCCGCGGTGAGCACGAGGCTCTTTCTGTGGAGGCATACGTCGATGACGATCCGATCACCACGATTTGCTCGGCCGCGTCTTCATGTTCGTCATGTGGTGTCGCATCGAGCGTGTCGGCACCGCGGAGTGCGTCTTCGCGGGTTCACCCTGGTTGAGCTGCTGGTCGTAATTGCGATCATCGGCGTGCTTGTGGGGCTGTTGTTGCCGGCGGTGCAGTCGGTCCGGGAATCGGCCAGGCGGGTGCAGTGCCAAAACAATCTGAAGCAGATCGGGCTTGCCGTGCTGACCTACGAGTCGGCGAAGAAAAAGATGCCGCCGCCGAGGATCGACCCCGACTGGGCCGACCGCCGTGGCAGGCTCGAGACCAGCTACACCGACTATCAGAGCGTCAGCCGCAGCGATAACACCGGCTTCTATTCCGCCCACATCCAGATCCTCCCCTTCATGGAGGAATCGAACGTGACCGACACCATCAAGTTCAATCAGGCCCAGATGAAGCGGATGGTGGGCAACAACAACTACGAGGCCTACGCCCAGGCGATGGCTCTGTTCATCTGCCCCAGCGACGGCAACGTCGGCCGCGTGATCAGTGAAAATAGCTATCGCTGCAACACCGGCGGATCGACGCCCTACGGCGGGTCGCTCAACCCCGGCCAGCAGCATGTCCACACCGGCAGCGGACCGGACGGGCTGCCGATCTCCGGCAACGGGGCGTTTCGGCCGTTCGAAAGCGTGAAGCTCAAAGACTTCCCCGACGGCCTGAGCAAAACCGCTCTCTTCTCGGAGCGGACGATGGGCAGCGGAAAAGCGAAAACCGAGCTTCCGACCAAGTCGGATATCGTGACGATGCCGGGGCGAACCCAGCTGCCCAGCCGCGATCAGATTTTCAATGCCTGCACGACCTATGTGCCCGCCGTTTCACAGTACAATTTTTTCGGTGCCGGCCGCTGGCCCGATGGGGATTCCTGGAGCAATGGCTGGCCTTTTTCCGGCTACGATTCGACCCAGTACAACCACGTCGCCCCGCCCAACTGGAGCGGCCAGGATTGTGGAAGCTGGAGCGCGATTCCCGACACGCCGGGTGAGCATGCGATCATTTCGGCCCGCAGCCAGCACGGGCCGATCGTCAACGTGCTCTTCGGAGACGGCGGGGTGGTGGTCGTCGATGACACCGTCGACCTCGCCATCTGGCGGGCCATGGGCACCCGCACGCCCGAGCCGGGCGAGGCGGCAGGTGGCATCCGATGATTTCCCGGAAATCGGTCGGGTTTTCCCGAAATACTGCGGGTTGGGCGGCGGGTGGTGCGGTGTTGATCGCGATCACCGCCGGGTGCGGTGGGCCGCCGCCGCCCCGTGCCGATGCGGTGGCCGCCCTCGAGCAGGCTGACTCCAGGTTTGCCGCCAAGGACCTCGAGGCGGCACGCGCAGGATATGCCGAGGCGATCACACTCGGGGCCCTGCGGGCGGATCTCCATGAGCGAGCAACGCTCAGGCTGGCCTACTGCGAGGCGTGTTTGGGGAACACCCAAGCCGCCAAGGCTCTGCTCGACGAACTCGCCGAGGTAGCCGCCGACATGGCGAGCGTGCATGCGATGCGAGCTTTCGTGTTGACGCAGGCAGGCGATGCCCAAGCCGCCCGGGCGGAATTGGCCAAGGCCCGTCAGTTTGATCCGGCAGCGCGGATGCCTGCGGCCTTGTGAGGCAGGCTTCGTGGGTCGCCTTCCCACGGCCCGCCCTCGAGCAGCCAACTTTCTTTGCCGCTCACCCAATTCTCACACGGCCCCGGCCCGATTCTCACACTCGGCTAACCGAGTGGCGATAGTCTCCCGCAACCGTTCGCGGCGCGATTTCCACCCGGGCCGACCCGGCATTCAACACCGGCATTCAACAGAGGAGAAGGCAAATGCACTTGCTCGAGCAGATTTTCGGCATGAGGTCGTCGGGTGATCGCAGGCACGCAAGCAATGCGGCCAAGCGACGCGGGCAGCGGCGTCGGCCGTCGGCAGCGGCCTCGGCAACCAGGTTTGAACCGCTCGAGCGGCGGGCGATGCT
>CAYZFV010000365.1:0-5441 GCA_964477765.1 uncultured Candidatus Kuenenia sp. | reverse complement strand
ACGACACGGTCGAGGGAGCACCCGGCCTCAAGGGCGACCATCTGTCGGTGTTTGACTGTGCCTTCAAGCCGCGGCTTGGCGAGCGGAGCATCGCCTGGGAGGCCCATGTGAAGATGATGGCGGCGGCGCAGCCGTTCATCTCGGGGGCCATCTCCAAGACGGTGAACATGCCGCGGGAGACGACGCCGGCCGACATCGCCGGCGCCTACATCGAGGGCTGGCGGATGGGCCTCAAGGCCCTCGCCATCTACCGCGACGGCTCGAAGGAGAGCCAGCCGCTCTCGACGAGCACCGAGGGGGACAAGGCGGCGGCCAAGACCACCGCGGCTCCGCGGCGGGAGCGGCTTCCTGACACCCGGCGGAGCGTCACCCACAAGTTCAACGTGGGAGGCCACGAGGGCTACATCACCGTCGGCCTCTACGACGACGGCCGGCCAGGCGAGCTGTTTATCACGATGGCCAAGGAGGGCAGCACGATCGGCGGCCTGATGGACGCCTTCGGCACGGCGGTGTCGATGAGCCTGCAGTATGGCGTGCCGCTGGAGGTGTATGCGAAGAAGTTTTCGCACACCCGCTTCGAGCCTTGGGGCTACACGAAAAACCCCGACATCCCCGTGGCCAAGAGCCTGGTCGATTACATCTTCCGGTGGATGGCCACCGAGTTTATTCCCGGCTACCGCGAGGCGAATCGGCCCGCGGGCTATGGTGACAGCGGCGGCGGGGAGGCCGCCGCGGCGGGAGACGCCGAGAGTGAGCGCAGGCCCGCCGCCACGAAGGCGAGCGGGCTGGCCGATGGTCACGGAAAGACCACCAACGGCAAGGTGAGCAGCAATGGCGAGGCGAAGGTGGCGGTGAAGCTGCCGGCCACCAAGCCGAAGGCCGGCGGTGCGACGGCCGTGGTGTCTGATCGGGCGGCGCTTCTGGAGAAGGCGGGCCTCAAGATGGCGGTCAATCCGGCCGGGAGCGGCACCGACCGGGAGGGACAGTTTGCTTCGTTTCAGATCGACGCCCCCGCCTGCGACAACTGCGGGGCGATCACCGTCCGCAACGGCAACTGCTACCTCTGCCACAACTGCGGAAACAGCATGGGATGTTCGTGACGATTATGCGGCCGCCCCGGGAATGCGATTGAGTTCCCGGGGTCCGGCGGACGAAACATCAGTCATCGACTTTCGAAGCCTGTTGCCGCGTCCCGTCGGAGGTGCCAATCAACACGCGTTGACCCGAATCCACTGAAAAGTCTGTGCTTGCACGGGCCCGAGTCGCGTCAGTTTCGCAATGCTCTACCCCGTTCGCAGGCGGTACACAGGTTCGACTACAGCAAGGGCCGCGGCAGACCAAATCTGCCGCGGCCCTCGCCTTTTTGGGGGTCGTTTGCTCCCCCCTACACGGCGAATTACGATCTGAAAGAAGGTCGCATCGCGGCGGTCACAAGGGGTGACGCCGGCCGAGCGGCGAAATTCGGTACGTGGTGACGGGAGCTTGCTGTGCGACGATCCTGGCAACGGTGGCTGCGGGTGTGTGTGGTGGCACTGATGGTGCCCATGCTGTCGATGGGGCCGGCGTGGGCCGGGCGGGGCTGGCTCCGCTGCCATCGCAAGCGGTGCCGGCCTGACTGTCGCCGACCCGTCGCCTGTTGTCCGGCCGAGTGCATGCCGGCGTACGAAAGCGAGTGCCCACCCTGTGAGTCCGTCGCCTGCTGTGAGGTCACGGATACCGGGATCGCGCACGCGCCACCCTTCAGCGAGGAGGCCGCTCCGAGCGTGGCTGAGACGCCCACGGCTCCCGAATCGGTGGTCGCCAAGCCGACGCGGCCCGATGCCTCGGCCGTCGCCGAGGCTGTGCCACCGCTGGCGCCGGCGGCTCCCGTCGAACCGGCGTCGGTCGAAGCTCCGGTGATGCCGGAGCCAGCCCAGCAGCTCAAGCTCGATCTGCAGGAAGAACTCGCCGATCTGAAGACCGAACTCTCCTCCGACATGAAGACGGAGCTTTCGGGTCTCAAGACCGAGCTGAAGGCTGAGCGGAACGAATTGAAGGCCGCACTCAAGTCTGATCTGTCGACGATGCAGACGGAGCTGAAAGGCGACCTCTCGAAGCTCAAGGCCGAACTCGAGGCTGAACTTGCCGAACTGAAGACGGAAGTGAAATCAAAGCCGGCCGTCGTGGCCCTGCCGCCGCCGGCCCCACCGGCCGAAGACAACATCTTCGCGGAGGAGAAGGGGGGGTCTTCGTATGAAGACTTCCAAGACGAGAAGCCGGCCGCCAAGCCCGCCGCGGCTGAGCCTGACTCGGCGTACCCGCTCCCGGAGATACCCGCGCCCACGCTCAACGAGCCGGCGGTTCCGGCTCCCGCCACGCCCGCGCCGGCCCCTGAGAACTCGGATGGTGATGCGAAGCCGGCCAGCGATGATGATCCATTCTCATCGCTTGCCCCCGAGCCGGTCCGTCGCTGGTTTGATGACAGCGGCCGCCACGACACTGTGGGGCAGCTGGTGGAGGTGCATCCCGACCGCGTGCGGATTCGCAAGCTCAACGGCCGCTTGACGACCGTCTCGATCAGCCGCCTGAGCACGGCCGATCAGAGCTATGTGGACGCCACGGCCGTGCGGCTGGCAGCCAAGCCCCGGGTGACCGACACCGCAGGCATGTGACGACAGTCGTACGCCGCCGCAGGCCACCAGGCTCGCGCCCGGTGCTTACTGGTGGAACACCCCACCGCCAACAAAAAGCCGCCAGGCGCAAGCCGGCGGGCACGCCTTACCGGGCCTGCGTGACGGTCACTTTCCCGTCAGCCGGTTTCACTTCTCATCCAGCACGGCCACCGTCTCAAACGCCTTGCCTTCAAGCATCTCCAGCGACGCTCCGCCACCGGTCGACACGTGGCTCACCTTTTCGGCATAGCCGAGCTGCTCGACCGCCGCGGCCGAATCACCGCCGCCGATGATCGTGATCGCCCCCTTCGCCGTGGCATCGGCCACCGCATCGGCGACCGCCTTCGTGCCGGCGTCAAACGGCGGCATCTCAAATACGCCCATCGGCCCGTTCCAGACGACCGTGCCCGCCCCGCGGATAATCTCGGCATAGTGCTTTGCCGTCTCGGGACCGATATCGAGCCCGTCGAAGCCGTCGGGGATTTCACCCGCCTTCACGATCTGCTTGTTGGCCCCCGACGAAAAATCGTCGGCGCAGTGCGTGTCGACCGGCAGCACGAGCTTGGCCCCGCCCTTGGCGAGCAGCTCCTTGGCGAGCTCCACCTTGTCGAGCTCGACGAGCGACTTACCCGTCTTGCCCCCCTGGGCCAGCGAAAACGTGTAGGCCATCGCCCCGCCGATCAGCACATGGTCGCAGATCGAGAGAAGATTGGTGATCACGGCGATCTTGTCGCTCACCTTCTTGCCGCCGAGGATCGCCACAAACGGCCGCTTCGGCGACGCAATCGCATCGGAGAGGTACTGGATCTCCTTCTGCACGAGGAAGCCCGTCACGGCCGGCTTCCCGAGAGCCTTCATCGCCTTCGGCACGGCATACATGCTGGCCTCGGTGCGGTGGCAGGTGCCGAAGGCGTCGTTGACATAGGCGTCGGCGAGCGTCGCCAGGCCGTCGACATAGGCCGGGTCGTCGCCCTTCTTCTCCCCCTTGTTGAAGCGGACGTTTTCCAGCACGAGCACGCCGCCAGCCGGCAGCGCCTCGGCCTTGGCGTGGGCGTCGGGGCCGCCGGTGTCGGCGGCGAGTTCCACCGGTTTGCCAAGCAGTTCCGCCAGCCGCTCGGCGACAGGGGCCAGCGAAAAAGCCTGCTCGAATCCCTTGCCGGCGGGCCGACCGAGGTGCGACATGAGGATCGCCTTCCCGCCCCGGTCGAGGATCGACTGGATCGTCGGGAGGGCCATTCGAATCCGCCGGTCATCGGTGATGCCCCCGGCGTCGTCTTGCGGCACGTTGAAATCGACGCGGACAAGAACGGCTTGGCCCTGGGGATCGATATCGGCGACGGTCTTCTTGGCCACGGTGGAACTCCTGCAGGTGGTGCAACTCAGTTTCAGTCCGGCGGTATTCAACACCGGTGCCGGCAAGTTCGCAACCCTGCTACGGCGTCTGCCCTGACTTGCCTGTGATGACGGATCCGGCTATTCTGTTATCATGATTCGCACCCAGATCAGCCTCCACGAGGAGGAGTACGAAGCGGCGAAAGACGAGGCGGAGCGGCTGGGCATTTCACTGGCCGAACTCCTGCGGCGGTCGTTGCGGCAGATGCTGCCGGCGGCGGGGCAGCCGCCCTGGATGCGGTTTTCGGGGGCCGTCCAGTCGGGTGATCCGCAATCGAGTCAGCGGATCGACGAGGTCATCTATGGCCACAAGCAGTGAGGTTTATGTCGACACGTCGGCTTTCATCGCCTTCATGGACGCGTCCGACAGCCATCATCCTCTCTTCGCCCGCCTGTTCGCCGCCCCGCCCCGCCTGTGCACGACGCCGCTGGTGATCGCGGAAGGCCATGCCTGGTTTCTCCGCCGGTTTGACCGGGGCCGGGGTCTCGGCTTCTTGTCGATGATCGAACTGCTCGAGCCGCTCACGATCATCCCTGTCGGCCCGAAGGAGACGACGGCCGCCAAGACACTGCTCCGCCGGTTCTCGGATCAGGATCTCACCCTGGCCGACGCCGTGGGGCTCCACCTGATGAAGACGCGACGGATCAAGACCTGCTGGTCGACGGACCGTCACCTCCGGCTCACCGGGGTGCCGTTGGTCATCGACGGCTGAGCCCCGGTGTGCCCACGAGCCCGCCCGCTCACACCGGCGGCATCGCCGCGCGAGCCACGCGGATGCACTCGCGGATCTCGTCGAGCGGGTTGTTTGGGTTTTCCTCGTATTCGATCGAGAGGGCGCCGTCGGCCGGGAAGCCGACCTGCACGAGCGCCGCCATCACGGCCGGCACATCCATGTGGCCCTTGCCCAGGATCACCCCCTTGGTCTTGTCTTGCATCTCGGCAAAGTCCTTCAGATGGATGCCGTAGAGCCGCCCCTTGAGCAGGCGGATCACCTCGGTCGGCCGCTCGCCAGAGCGGATGAAGTGGCCGAGATCGGCGCAGGCTCCGATGCGGGTGTCGTGTTTTTCGATGGCATCGAGCACGTCGATGACCTTGTTGTAGCGGTGCGTCGGGCCGTGGTTGTGGATCGCCACGCGGATGTCGAATTCCTTCACGAGTTCATCGAGGCTCGCAAACGAGTCGGGATCGGGGTCGGCGCCGAGGATCGTGATGCCTGCCCGCTTGGCAAACTCGAAAATCTCCCGGTTTTTGGCGGCATCTTTGGTGAAACGGTTCACGCCGTGGGCCGAGATCGAGAGGCCGAGGTCGGCGAGCTTGGCGTTCATGGCCGCGATCGCCGCCGCGTCAGAGTTGATCGGATACATGCCGGGATAAAACTCGACCCGCGTAAGGCCGAG
>CAYZFV010000364.1:0-5900 GCA_964477765.1 uncultured Candidatus Kuenenia sp. | reverse complement strand
CCCGTACCCCATCCCCGACCCCGACCCCGCCCCGGGGGGGGGGCCCCCCCCCCCCCCCGCCATTGGGCAGCGTCACCTTCACGGCGATCACGATGCGTTGGCCAAGGAAAGGCACTTCGTTCTCGACGGCAACCCGCACGATCGGGTAGCGGCGATCTGCGCCGCCATCGATCGGAATCTGGAGACTGCCGTCGCGGACCTCGGCCGGGCAATCACGATCCACGATATACGTACTCCATTGCAGCAGGCTGCACCCCGCGACCGCCGGTCCTGTGCCATCAAAGCGATCCACGATGAGGGGATTGACCGAGTAGCCGATGCTTGGCGATGCCGTCGTCGAGAGGGTCGACCCGAGTCCCTGCGTCAGCCGCAGCCGCTGTGTCACCGCTCCATGCCCTGCCGCCACATCGACTTCGCCATCGATCACATAGACGTCGGCCTTGCCATCCGGGCCGACCCGCATCGAAAACTCGGTTCCCAAATCGACCACCTCGCCACTGGGGCAGACCACCGTAAACCCGCGGGCTTCCGTCGGCACGAAGGGCGTGATCGATCCACTCCGCAAGAAAAGCCGGTTCGCCGACAGCACTTCCACTTCGGCAGGGGCGGTGAGCGCCACCTTCGCCCCTGACGCAAACGCCACCTGCGCCGATCCGGCCGTCAGCCGTAACGGGCCCGTAGCAACACCCTCTCCGATCTGCCACTGTCGGTCATCTTGCCAACGGGCATTGCGCAGGTCGCTGATGCTCGCCACGGGTGATCGAGCAGCCTGGGCACCCGGATCAGGAGCTCTGGCGGACAGAAACACGGCGACCGCGATCGCCGCGAGCGTTGCTCCGGCGAGGCCCGTGGCGAGAATCCCCCGCCGCTTCCACTCGGCGCGTGGCGGGTGGCGCTCCGCGGTCGAGTCGGCAATCGGGCCGACCCCCCACTCCAAGACCGACTCCATCGCCATCCAGGAGAGAAACTCGCGGCGGTCGGCGGGATTGGCCGTCAGACGCCGCTCCAGCTCGTGCTGGCCCTGCTCACCCAGCGACCCGTCGGCGAGGGCCGAAAACAGAGACTCGAGTTGGGGATCGTTTGCGGAATGCATCGGGTCGGTGGATCTCGTGGAAATCAGGATGCCGGTGCCGCCAGCTGCCGTTTCACACAGCTCCGCAGGGAGGCCCGCACCCGATGGAGCATTTGGCCGATCGCATTGGCATTCGTGCTGAGTGTCTCGGCGACCTGGGCGAGCGGGAGCCGTTCTTCGTAATACAAGGAGATGAGTTCCCGGTGTCGGCGGGACAGTTTTGCGACACACCGCTCCAAGGCGGACCGTTCGGCATCGAGTTCCTCGTCGACCTCGATCGCCTCGGTCGCCAGCATCTCCACCAGCGTGTCGCCAAACCTCAGGCGATTGACTTTTTGAGCACGTCGGTGATCGAGCACTTTGAACCACGCCACGCGGCAGGCCCAGGCCGCAAAGTTTGTGCCCGGATCAAACCGCTCAAACTGCTCCCACAGGGCGACATTGGTCTCCTGAACGATCTCGGCCACCGCCTCGCGGTCGTATACCAACGTCCGCACAAAGCCGTACAGACGCCGCTGGACGGCGGTGATTTCCGCCACAAACTCTTTCGAGGGGCCGTCGTGCATCAACGTCTCGGCTCAAACACAAGCGCTTGCCACTATGAGGATAAGCATCGCCCCACCGGTTCATTACGGCAAAAGAAATCGCACTCGCGCTCGGCCAGAATGCCTTGCGGGAGCCCGCTCGCGCCGGCGGTTGGTTTGCACCGCCACCAGAAAGCACCGGGCGCAAGCCCGGTGGCGGAGAGCAGCGCCGATCGTGCTGCTGGCCCGCCGGCTCGCGCCGGCGGCTTGTTGGGGAGCGTTGCTGCCTGGCGGCTGCTTGGGGACGTTCGCGCCGGCGGTTGGTTTGCACCGCCACCAGAAAGCACCGGGCGCAAGCCCGGTGGCCTGTAGCACCGCAGGCTTCGGCCGTCAGTTCGAACCAGTCAGCGCGATCGCTTCGGTGACGGTTTTCTTGCCATGTGGCTGCCTGCCATCAGACGGGATGTCGCAACCTCCCTTGGGCCAGTCGGCCGGATCGGCGTAGCGGCCGTCGTCTTCATACTCCCGCTGGAGTCGCGCGATCTGGGCCTTGAGGGCGGCAAACGTTGTCGCCACTTCAGGCGTCTTCGCCTCCGTCGGATCAAAGAGCAGGTTGTGCTGCTCCTGCGGATCGGCGACGAGGTCAAAGAGTTCCCAGGCGTCCTTCTTCCAATAGTGGATCAGCTTGTGGGTGGGCGTCCGCACGCCGTAGTGGGCCCGTGTGTTGTGGTGGCCGGGATCATGGTAGTAGCGGTAGTAGACACTCTGTCGCCAGCCGGCCGGCGTCTCCCCCCGCAGCAACGGCGCCAGGCTCTCGCCCTGCATCGAATCAGGGATCGGCAGGCCGGCCAGATCGAGAAACGTGGGCGCGAGGTCGATATTGGCCACAAACGCGTCGGGCGTGGTCCCCTTCGCGATGCCCGGCCCGCGGGCGATCAGCGGCACGCGGAGGCCCGGCTCGTACATGAACCGTTTGTCGTACATGCCGAGATCGCCGAGATACCAGCCATTGTCGGTCGAATAGAGCACGATCGTGTCATCGGCGAGGCCGGCCGAGTCGAGATAGTCGAGCACCTTGCCGACGTTGTCGTCGACGCCCTGCACGCAGGCCAGGTAGTCCTGCATGAACCGCTGATACTTCCAGCGGACGAGGTCGTCGCCCGTGAGCGTTTTCCCATCCACCTCGACGCTCTCCGGCTTTTGCCCGAGCCACTGGTTTCGTTCCTTGCCCTCGAGCCCCGCCGGTGGCTCCCGCTTCAAGTCGCGGTTGGTGAGATCCCGGGCGATCGTCTGCTCGTTCTCCGGGAGGGCGGCCGGCCGGGTCGCGTAGTCATCCCAGAGCGTCTCGGGCTCAGGAAACGAGGCATCCTTGAATTTCGCCTTGTTCCGTTCGTCCGGTGACCACTCGCGATGCGGCGCCTTCTGATGGAGCATCAGGAAAAAGGGCTTGTCGGCAGGCCGCGTCTTGATGAACTCGACGCCGAGGTCGCCCGTGATGTCGGTGCAATGGCCGTCGATCGTGAGTTTGCCCCCCGGCACGAAAAATGTGGGGTTCCAGTAGGAGCCCTGGCCGGGGAGCACGATCCAGCGGTCGAAGCCGGTCGGGTCGGTACCGAGGTGCCACTTGCCGATCATGCCGGTGTGGTAACCCCCGTGCTGCAGGTGCTTGGCGACCGTGTCGCGGGAGCCGTCGAACGCATTGAACACGGGCACGCCATTCTTGTGGGAATACTGCCCGGTGAGCAGCGTGGCCCGGCTGGGCGTGCAGATCGAGTTGGTAACACACGAATTGGTGAACCGGGCGCCGGCCGCGGCGAGCCGATCGAGATGGGGCGTCGTGTTCACCTTCGAGCCATAGCAGGAGATCGCATGCTGGGCGTGGTCGTCGGTGAAGATGAAAAGGATATTCGGCCGCTTCGCCGGCTTCGCGACGGCGGCGACGTGTACGAGCCGCACCGCGCGGATGTCGCAGCAGGCGGTCTTGGCGATCGACTGCGGCTGGATGCGGAGCGTGTGCTCCCCGGCGGCGAGCGTCACGCGGCCGATGCCGCGCGGCTTGAAGGCCTGAAAGTGGCCGGTCTCCTCGACCGTGAATTCAAGCGGTGCGGGAGCACCGTCGCGGCCGGCATCGATCGCCACCCGCATCGTGCTCCCCCCCTGCCCGGCCCCGCAGCCCTGCAGCACCTCGATGTCGTAATCGCCGGCGCGGCCCGCGCGAAACGTCCACTCCGCCGCATCTCCAGGCTGCGTCCAGAAGCCGAGCGTCTGCTTGTGGGGCTCCGGCTCATACCGCAGCTTCGTGCCATGCACCTTCGCCTCACGGCCATGCAGGGTGATCGAACCATCTTCCGCCAAACCCGCCGTGGCACGAAGAAGGAGTGCAGCCGCCACCAGAATGCCCGTCAGTCGCATGAGGTTTCCTCGATTTTCAGGGGTAGAATCGTTGTCAAGCCGATTTGGTTTTTAATCCCACGGCTCGTGCCGCGGAAAGCTGTCGTTGATCCGCCGATACAAACATGTCTGCCCCCCACTCCCCGGCGGCGGCAATGTGCATCGCATCGGCTGCCCGCAGCGGAGATCGCTCCAACGCCTTCACAGCCTGCGCCATCACATCGGGGGTGAGGTTGACGATCGTGGCGTCGCGTACGTCTTCGAGAAGAAGGCGTTTGAGCCGTCCATAGTCGGTCTTGCTGATAGCCCGCTCCCGCACACGTCGATTGAGCACCGAGAGAATTTCCGGCACGCAGATGATGCACAGAGCAAGGTCGGTCGCTTCGAGACAACATTGCTCGACGACGTCACTCCCCGCTTCATCGATATATCGCTTGGCGAAGGCCGAGGAATCAAAAAACATCTTCACGACCGCGTTCCCCGAGGATGGCAGCCGACAGCCCGGCCCCCTTGGTGACAAGTCGGGGCCCGGCTCGCCGCCACGAGGGCGAGTCCTTCGCATCCGCCACGACAGGGCGAATCTCGGCAACCGGCTTGCCGTGCCGGAGAACCACCACGTGTTCGCCCCGCTCGACCGCGTCAAACAACGCCGAGGCTTGCATCCGAAAGTCGGTGAACGACACGCGTTTCATCAGTCACTTCTCCCCAAGCTGCCGAAAACTGTACGTGACTGTACAGTTTTTATGATCGTCCGTCAAAAGCTAGCAAATGCGGGGAAGTTGCTCGCCGATCGGCAGCGGGATCACGCGGGTGCCGCCGATGGCTGTCTTCATGACGACCAGCCGCGGATGCTCGGTGACCACGCGGCCGAGGATCACAGCGTCGCGTCCCCGCGGGTGCCCACGCATCGCGGCGAGCACCCCGTCGGCCGCGGCGGTCGGCACGATCACCAGCAGTTTACCTTCGTTGGCCACCTGCAACGGATCGAGCCCGAGGATCTCGCAGGCCGCCGCCACCGGTGGATTGATCGGGATCGCCGCTTCGTCGATCTCGATGCCGACGCCGGCCATCGTGGCCATCTCATTGAGGCTCGTCGCCACACCGCCGCGGGTCGGGTCGCGAAGCATGCGGATCTCAGGGCAGACGGTGAGCATCGCCGCCACGAGGTCATGGAGCGGTGCCGAGTCGCTTTCGATCGCCGCGTCAAACTCGAGCCCCTCGCGGACGCTCATGATCGCCATGCCGTGATCGCCGATCGTGCCGCTGCACAGCACGACATCTCCCGGCTGCATGGGCAAGCGACCGACTGCTACGCCCGCCGGCACGACGCCGATGCCCGACGTATTGATATAGACGCCGTCGCCATGCCTCCGCTCCACCACCTTCGTGTCGCCGGCCACGATCCGCACGCCCGCCGCAGTAGCGGCCGCGGCCATCCGCTCCACGACCGCGGCGAGCTCGGCGATCGCCAGGCCCTCTTCCAGGATAAAGCCGGCCGTCAGCACCAGCGGCTTCGCCCCACTCATGGCGAGATCGTTGACCGTGCCGTTCACGGCCAGCTCACCGATCGATCCCCCGGGGAAAAACAGGGGCCGCACGACGTAGGAATCGGTGGAGACGGCAAGCCGCTCGCCGCCGGAGGAGTCGGCCATGAAGTCGAGTACCGTCTAGTCGCCAAGCCGATCGAGCAGCGGGTTGGAAAACGCCGGCAGAAAGATGCCGTCGATCAGATCCCGCGAGAGCGCTCCTCCGCCGCCATGGCCGAGGATCACGTGGGGATAGTCGCGCAGCGGCGCCGGGCAGGCGAAGGTGGATAAATCAGGCATGACGAAAATTGTAGTAGGCCGCGCAGGCTCCCTCGCTCGACACCATCGTGGCCCCCAGCGGCGTCCGCGGCGTGCACTCCTTGCCGA
>CAYZFV010000363.1:0-8397 GCA_964477765.1 uncultured Candidatus Kuenenia sp. | reverse complement strand
CTCGATCCCCGCCTATGAGCAGGCCGTGGCGCGTCTGCCGGGCGTTCGCCAGCAGCCGGCGGCCGCGGTGCTCGTCGAGCATCTCCACCAGGAGGTCTTCACGGCCCTGCGGGCCGACCTTGAACGCCGCGGGCTCGTTCCGGCCGAGCGGCTCGCCGCGGCGCGGTCGATCGTCGATCTCATCGACGCCGCAGGCGGGCTGCGCGACGACCCGAGCTTTCATATCGACGTCTCCCATCTGCAGTCGGTGCTCCGCTTCGCGCGAATCTGCACCGAGAAACCGGTGCTCGAAAAAGCCTGGGAACTCGCGGTGTATGCCTGCCGGCTCCCGGGGGAGGTGACCTATCCGGGCGACCCACCCTTCACCGATGTCGGCGAGGCCTCGCGGCTCTTCTACGCCGCTCTCTTGGGCCGTGACACCGACGAGGCGCTCGACTTCTTCCGCCATGCGGCGGCGGCCGACCAGGTGCAGCCTGGCGACACGCTGCCTGCCGACACGCTCACCTATCTTCTCTGGCGGCTCGATCGGCCCGCCGAGGCGGTGCAGGCCGCGCTCGCGCGACCGAGCGACGCCGGGATGCCGAGCATGTTTCAGGCGGCCGGCATGCCGCCGTCGCTGATCGACCTCGCCATCAAGGGCGATGCGGTCGAGGCCCTTCGCGACGCCTGCCGACAACGCGGCGACGAAATCACGTTCGCCGCGACTTACCTCACCCGAAACTGATACTCACACTTGTGACACGACCGGCGCGTGTCATACCCCATGTGCTCCGGCGACACGAAGCCGCGGCCCGGAGGCAGTTGCCACGGGGCGAGGGTGTCGAGCCCGGGCATCCCGTCAGGGCAGCCCCGCCACCGAGCACAGTGATCGCAGGGGTCGGGGCACCATCCCTGTTCGTGAACAGCGCCCCAATATCGTCGGCCGCAGCCGGTGTTGCCGTAGGGCGAACCGCCCGCCCCCGGGCCGCAACTCGGGCAGTGAAACACCTTCGGGAATTCTCCCGCCACGGCCTGTCCCACGCCTTCGCTCGCCAGCATGAGCGACGCGATCCCACCCAGCATGAGCAACACACGTTTCATGACTGTCGTATCGGTCGGGAGCGAGCATATTCCTCCCTCACCCACGCCGCACCCGGCAGAGTGCCTCGCAGGTTTCCCAAATTGGCAAGGCTACCCGCGAACCGTGCGGTCGTAGAGGGCCAGGTAGTCGCGGGCGCTCGAGTCCCACGACCAGTCTTGTTGCATCACCCGCTGCACGAGGCTCTTCCACAGGGCCACATCGGCATGAGCATCGAGCGCCCGCACCAGGGCATGCTCCAGCGCGACCGCGTCGAGGGACTCGAACACGAAGCCGCTGGCCGTGCCGGCCCGCAGCGTGTCGGGTGTCGTATCGACCACGGTATCGACCAGCCCGCCGGTGGCCCGCACGATCGGGATCGCGCCATACCGCATCGCATAGAGTTGGGTGAGGCCACACGGCTCGTAGCGGCTCGGCACGAGCATCATGTCGGCGGCCGCCTGCACCAGATGCGCCAGCCCCTCGTCGAAGCCGATCACCAGGTCGATGGCGTCGGGAAACGAGGCCGCCATCCGCCGCAGGGCCTCTTCGATACCGTCATTGCCGGTGCCGAGCACGACGAAGTGGGCGCGGCCGGCGCCCGCCAGCCGCCCGAGGAGCTCGATCACCAGATCGACTCCCTTCTGCTCGGCCAGCCGGCCCACGAAGGCGATCAAAGGCCGGTCGTCGGGAGCGGCATGACCCAGCCGCGCCGCGAGCGCCACCTTCGCCGCATACTTGCCATCTTCATAGGAATCCGCGGCGTAGTGTCGCGGAATGTGGGGATCGGTCTGCGGGTTCCACACATCGACATCGATGCCGTTGACGATGCCGCTCAGCACTCCGCTCCGGGAGGCCAGCAACCCCTCGAGGCCACAGCCACCGGGGGCCGACTGGATCTCGCGGGCATAGGTCGGGCTCACGGTGGTGATCGCATCGGCAAACACGATGCCCGTCTTCAGCAGGTTGAGCTGGCCATAAAACTCCATCTGCTCCCAGTTGAAGTATTTCCAGTCGAGGCCGGTCAGCAGCATGTCCCACTGCCAAAACACCCCCTGGTAGGCCATGTTGTGGATCGTCATCACCGTCTTGGCGCGGCTCACCATCGGCCACGATTGGTAGAGCAGTTTCTGGTAGGCGGGCACGAGACCCGTCTGCCAGTCATGGCAGTGGATCACGTCGTAGGGCCGTTCCTGCCGGCAGGCCAGTTCCATGGCGGCCCGTGAAAAGAAGGTGAACCGGGCGGCATTGTCGGGATAGTCGACCGGGCCGCCGTAGAGCGTCGGCCGATCGAAGCAATCGTCGTTGGCGACGAGCAGCACCTCCGGAGAGGCGGCTCCTTCCTTCGCCGGGAGCCGGCTCCGCAGGATACTGGCCTCGATCGTGAGCGTGCCGATCGGCACCCCGAAGGTCATTCCCGTCGGCTCGATCGGCAGGCCATGGGCGGCCGCGTTGGCGATGGCGTCGCGGTAGGCCGGGATCACGAGCGTGACATCGCAGCCCAGCCGGGCCAGGGCACTCGGCAAGGCGCCCGCCACATCGGCCAAGCCACCGGTCTTGGCGAAGGGGGCGGCCTCACTGGCGACAAACAACACTCGCATCGGCGTCCTGTTTCTCTCGCGCGGCCTGTGTGCCCGGCGCGGATCTCGTTGAGGCATCACGCTCAACCGCTGATAGTATAGTTCACGGTTTTGGCCCCTCTCCTGAGCCTGTTCATGAGCCCGCTCGTCAATCCCGCTGCGTTATTCACGTTTCGTGTGCCGTGCCGCCGGCGGAAGACGCTCTGGCCGCCGGCAGCCTGGGATCCCGACGAGAAATGTCGGCTGCCCTCCCTGGCGGCAGTGGCCGGCGTGCCCGACGTGCTCGCGATGTGGCTGGCCTGGAACGAGGAGGGGCTGGCCGTTCGCGCGGTCGCCACGGGGATCGGGGCGGCGCGGTGGTGTCAGCCGACGAAGCCCGAAGACAGCGACGGCCTCCATCTCTGGATCGCGACACGGCCCACGGGAGAGAGTCACCGGGCGGGACGCTTCTGCCGACGGCTCGCGCTGCTGCCGACCGGTGGGGGTCGCACGGCCGACAAGCCGGTGGCCGTGGCCGCGGTGATTCCTCGCACCAGCGAGATGCCGGCCGAACTCCCGGCGGGTGCGATCCCGATCGAGAGCACGCTCACCAACGACGGCTGGGAGATCCGGGCCTTCGTCTCCGCTGCGGCGCTGCCGGGCTGGGATCCGCTCGAGATTCCCCGGCTCGGATTTTTCGCCGCCTTGATCGACCGTCGTCTCGGCCGCGTGCCCTGCTTCGCGCCGCCTGAATATCCCTGGGAAAGCGATCCCACCACGTGGGCGGAGTTGCAGCTTGTCGCAAAGTGACCCTTCGGAGAGATTGTCGTGACCCGTCTACCAAGTCATGTGTTGCCTGGCCTCTCCCTCTTGCTCGGACTCCTGCTGTGGGGAGATGCCCCGCAGGCAGCGGATCCTCCCGACATCGTCGTGATCTATGCCGATGATCTCGGCTATGGCGACGCGCAGTGCTACAACCCCGACCGCGGCAAGATCCCCACGCCCCATCTCGATCGCCTCGCCAAGGAGGGCATGCGGTTCACCGATGCCCACTCGTCGTCGGGCGTCTGCTCGCCGTCCCGCTACACACTCCTCGCCGGCCGCTACCACTGGCGCAGCCGGCTGCAGAGGGGCATCGTCGGCACGTGGGAACAGCCGCTGATCGCGGCCGATCGGGTCACCATCGGCACGCTCGCCAAAGAGCATGGCTACCGCACGGCCTGCATCGGGAAATGGCACCTCGGCTGGGATTGGCCGCTCGAGCCGGGTGACAAGCCTCTCCTCGCACAAAAAGTGAAGGGACAGCCCCGGCCTGGCCCGGCCGACGTCACCCCCGCCCACCGCGCGGCGTGGCAACGGATCTTTTCGCAGCCGATCGGCGGCGGGCCGACCGCCCGAGGATTCGATGTGTACTTCGGCACGGACGTGCCGAATTGGCCGCCCTACTGCTTCATCGAGCAAGACCGGACCGTCGGCATCCCCACCACGCTCCTGCCGGCAGAGGACTTCAAGGATCATCGCGCGAGCACCCAGGGCCCGGCTCTCGAAGACTGGCGGCTCGAGGCGGTGCTCCCCGCCCTGCGGGATCGTGCGGTCGGCTTCATCGAGCAATCGGCGGCCCGGCCCGAGCCATTCCTGCTCTACCTCCCGCTCACGTCGCCTCATACGCCGCTGGCCGTCAACGAGCCGTGGCAGGGCAAGAGCGGCCTCGACAATGCCTGCGCCGATCTCATCATGGAGACCGATGCCGTCGTCGGTGATGTTCTGGAGGCGGTCAAGAAGGCGGGCGTCGCGGACAACACGCTCGTCATCTTCACGAGCGACAACGGTTTCGCCCCGTACGTCGGCGCCAAGGATCTCGAAGCCCGCGACCACTTCCCGAGCGGGCCGCTGCGGGGCTACAAGGCCGATGCCTGGGAGGGGGGCCACCGGGTGCCCTTCATCGTGCGGTGGCCCGGCACGGTGAAGTCCGGGAGCGTTTGCGATGCGCTCGTGCACCAGGCCGACGTGATGGCGACGTGTGCCGACGTGCTCGGGGCGACCCTGCCCGACACGGTGGGCGAAGACAGCGTCAGCCTCGTGCCGCTCTTGAAAGGCGAAGCGGGCTCCGTCCGCGAGCATGCCGTGAGTTGTTCGGTAAACGGCGTACCGGCCGTGCGGCTGGGCTCCTGGAAATACATCGCGGGCCCTGGCTCTGGCGGCTGGGGCTCCGGCGGCGACACGAGCCAGCCGGTGCAGCTCTACGACCTCGCCACCGACCTCGGCGAAATCAACAACCTCGCGGCCGCGCAGCCCGAGCGAGTCGCCCAGCTACAGGCGCTCCTCGACACGCTCATCACCGACGGTCGCAGCACACCCGGCACGCCACAAAAAAATGACGTCGACGTCGTCCGGTATCCGCGGCCAGAAACACCAACCAAGAAGACAGTCTCCGCCAAACCCAACATCATCATCATCCTCGCTGACGATCAGGGGTATGGCGACGTGTCGGCCAACAATCCCGACTGCAAAATCCCCACGCCCAACATCGATCGCATCGCCACAGAGGGCATGCGGTTCACCGATTCCCACACGTCGTCGGGCGTCTGCACACCCACCCGCTACAGCCTGCTCACCGGCCGCTACCACTGGCGGACGAGGCTGCAAAGCGGCGTGCTCGGCGGCTTTTCAAAACCACTGATCGCAGCCGACCGGCCCACACTCGCGGGCCTGCTCGGAAGCCATGGCTATGCGACCGCCTGCATCGGCAAGTGGCATCTCGGCATGAACTGGCCGCTCCACAGTGGTGAGATTGCGGACGATGGTGGCAACTTCAGCAAGCCGTTTCGTGACATCAGCCGGGTCGACTATGCCGCCCCGATCGCCGATGGCCCCGTCGACCGCGGCTTCGATCATTACTACGGCATCAGTGCGTCGCTCGACATGTTCCCGTATGTCTGGATCAACGATCGCCTGCCGACCGAGATCGCCACCGAGACCAAGAGTTTTCTCACGCCCGCCCGCCCCGGCCCGGCGGGAAAAAACTTCGAGGCGATCGACGTGCAAGACGGCATCATCGATCACACGGTCGAGTGGATCGCCTCGCGGGCCGCCGCCGCCGGAGACGGAACGCCATTCTTTGCCTACGTGCCGCTCGCCGCGCCACACACGCCGATCATCCCGACCACAGCCTGGCAGGGCACAAGCGGCATCAACCCCTATGCCGACTTCGTGAAACAGGTCGATGCCGGTGTCGGGAAGGTACTCGATGCCCTCGAGTCTCACGGGCTCGCCGAAAACACGCTCGTGGTGTTCACCAGCGACAACGGCTGCTCCCCGTCGGCCGACATCCCACAGCTCATCGCCGCGGGCCACCATCCAAGCTTCATCTACCGGGGCCACAAGGCTGATCTCTATGAAGGCGGTCACCGCGTGCCGTTTCTCGTCCGCTGGCCGGCGCGGATCAAGGCGGGCAGCGTGTGCGACCAGCTCGTCGGGCAGATCGACTTCCTCGCCACCTTCGCCGAGTTGCTCGGCGCGTCGCTTCCCGTCGACGCCGGTGAGGACAGCGTGAGCATGCTGCCGGCCCTGCTCGGCACAGCCACAACGCCGATCCGCACGAGCCTGATCACGCAGTCGATGAACGGCAGCTTCGCCATTCGTGACAGTCAGTGGAAACTCTGCCTCTGCCCGGGTTCAGGTGGCTGGAGCCCGCCACGGCCGCAGGATGACACGAGCGGCCTCCCCGCCGTGCAGCTCTACGACCTCGCCGCCGATCCCGGCGAGACGACCAACCTCGCCGAAAAGCATCCCGGTCGGGTCGCCGCGATGACAGCCATGCTCGGGCGCGACATCGACCGCGGCCGCACGACCCCCGGCCCCGATCAGGCTAACGACGTGCCGATCACGATCATCAAGCAGGCGCGCCGCAAGGCCACCGCCGCACAGTGACTTGATCGCTCTTGT
Organism: uncultured Candidatus Kuenenia sp.; assembly: GCA_964477765.1. Classification (GTDB taxonomy): domain Bacteria; phylum Planctomycetota; class Planctomycetia; order Pirellulales; family UBA1268; genus CACORA01. The sequence continues at coordinate 1,836 of CAYZFV010000363.1, read as the reverse complement.
CTGGAGGCAGGCGGAACGAGGCCGCGACTGGCCGGCAGACAGGCGACCGCCATGTCGCCGGCCGCTGGTGCGACCCATGTCAAAAGCACCGCTCCCATGACACGTCCCGCATTGCGTGGGCCAACCCGAGTTACGCGCTTCGGAACGATTTTTGCAATGTTTCGGTGATGGGCGACCAGATCATCCCTTTGCGGTCGGCTGCCGTTCGACGATTGAGATGCGGAGTTCCACGCCGAGGGCGTGCGCGATTCGATCAAGCGTTTCGATCGTCGGATTTGCGTCGGGGGCAGACTCCAGCCGCGACAACCTCGCCCGATCGATCCCGCTGATTCTCTGGACGTCGGAGAGGCTCAAGCCGCGCTCCTGCCGTTTGGCTTTGAGCGTCTGCAAAGCCTCCTGCAGTCGATTGTGCGCCGCGAGCATGGCTCGCCCACGAGCGGCAATCCCAGCCCGGTTTTGCTCGACTTCTTTGATGATGCGGCGGTGTCGCGTCGCCTCCTTGGCCGTGAGCCGTCTCTGAATGCGCTTTCGAATGGCCGCCACGTCGCACCTCACTCGATTTCAAAGGCAGTCACGGGCAGAATCGTAATCTCGTCCAGCATCTCGTAGACAACGGCAAGGTTTCGTCCGTCCGCTGCGTGCCCAAACGCAATCCATCGGCCACTTGAGCGGCTCTTCTCGCGTCCGATTGCATTCATCAGCACCCACTCCGCCTCTTCCGTGGATACGCCATTTTCCACGAGGTGGGCCACGTTGCCATGCGGGAACGAATCGTCCCATACGATATCGAACCACGGCATGGGCGTTGCTCTCCGCCACTGTTGACTTATGTTACATCGACTCTGCACGGGCGGCAATGGCCGAGCACGATGAGCCGGCACGGCGGCTCAGGCTGCCGGGTCACTACCGGCACCGCACTGCCACGAGGCGGAAGCCGGAAGCCGTGGGTCATCCGCCGACGCGGTGCACACCGCCGCCCGTCTCGCCCGCAGCGACACAACACGCTTCTCCCAGAAGCGATTCCGCGCGGGTGAGCACGGCGGCGAAGGGCACGCTGGCCAGCAGGCCGAAGGCGGCGTGGCGGCCGAGCCGCTCCCGGCTGGTCGCGGGACTCGTGAGCCCGCACAAAAAGCGGGCCAGCTGCCGCGGCGTGCGGAGCGATTGCCGATCCTCGGCCACGAGGGCCTCGATCGCAGCGGCCTGTGCGGCGGTGATATATGGCGCTTCGGACGCGGGGATCGCCCGCGGAGAGGCGGCGCACGGGCGTGCGGCTGTGGGCCCGGCATCCTCGCAGTTCGTGCAGGTGCCGCAGCCGACGACCGCCTCGTCGCCCTCGGCTGGGTCGACGACCTCGCCGAAATACTGCAGGAGCCGGTGGGTCAGGCAGCCGCGGTCGGCCGCGAAGTCGAGCACGGCCTCGAGCCGCTGGAGATCGCGGGCTTCGCGGGCGGCGAAGAGTTCCTCGAGCGATCGCGCGAGTGGGGCAAGGTCGGGGCAGGCTCGCGATTCCGGCTGCCCACCGCCGGTCAGCCGGTAGCGTTGCCGGCTGCCGCTGGGCTTGAGCTCGATGCTGCCGGAGTCGGAAAGCCAGCCGAGCGCCTTCACGATCCGGTCCCGCGGCTCGGCCAGTTCGGCCGCGGCCCGCTCGGGATCGAGCGTCGTCCACTTCGTGCCCCGCTTGCCGCCGTGCACAAGCTTTCGCAGGAATGCCTGCCGCTCGGGCGTGTGTCTGCCCAACAGGGCTGCCTCGGGCTCGAGCAGCCGAAACTGATAGTTGGCATAAAACGAGCCCAGGGGCCGAATGATCCCGCCCAGTTCCAGATGGGTCAGCACCGT
>CAYZFV010000362.1:0-25646 GCA_964477765.1 uncultured Candidatus Kuenenia sp. | reverse complement strand
GGGAGGGGTGGGGGGGGGGGCGGGGGCGGCTGGTCGAGGAAACCGCCGGCCCCGCCGGCAGCAGTGAGGCGGGCCTCGACATCCGGGGTGATCAGGCCCAGATCGTGCGGGCCACGCGGTTTGACGCCCGGGCGATCGTGTCGGGGCGACCGGCCACGATCACCGGCCGCGGCGTCGATCTCGAGGGGCCGCTGATCGAGTTTGACCGGGGACGCAACCGGATGACGGTGGATGGTGCCGGTCGGCTCAAGCTGCCGATGGCGGGTGGCATGAACGGCCTCGAATCACTGGCCGTGGCCGGTGCCGCGCCGCCCCGCCCCGCCGCGCCGGCCACGCCCGGCACGCTCGATGTGACCTGGAAGGGCCGCATGGATTTCGACGGACTCACGGCCCGGTTTGTCGATCGCGTGGTCACGGCCAGTGGCGGCACGGCGCTCAAGGCAGGCTCGCTCGACGTGATCCTCGCGCAGCCGATCGATTTCTCCGACCCGGCCAAGCAACGCGGGCAGCGGTCGGAGGTGGCCCGCATCGCCTGCGGCAGCGGCGTGCGGATCGACAGCCAGAGCACGGCCGAAGACGGTTCGAAATCACTCGAGCAGCTGTTTGTGAGGGATCTCGTGCTCGATCGGGCGACGGGAGGGTTTACCGGCACCGGCCCCGGCCGACTGACGAGCACGCGGTATGGGCAGCCTCCCGCCATGGCCATGCCGTCGACACCGGCGGGTCCCGCGGCACCGGCACCCCAGCCTCGGCCCGACGAGCTCACCTACCTCGGTGTCGACTTTCAGCGGGGGCTGCGCGGCAACATCAACCAGCGGGTGATGGAGTTTCACCAGCGGGTGGAGGCGATCTGGGGGCCGGTGGCCCGGTGGGGTGACACGCTCGACCCGCATGCCCCGGGTGGTCTGCCGCCCCGGGTGGTCAGTATTTCCAGTGACGTGCTGAGCGTGGGGCAGTCGCCGGTCAGCCCCGGTCGGCGGCAGACGGCCATCGAATTGGCGGCCGGTGGCAACGTGCTTGTGGAGGGAGAAACCTTCACCGCCCGCAGCACGCGGCTCTCGTGGAGTGAGGCCAAAGACCTGCTCGTCTTCGAGGGGGACGGTCGCAGCGACGCGCAGCTCTTCCGGCAGGAGCGGGTCGGGGGGCCGACCTCGTCGGCATCGGCCGGCAAGATTCTCTACTGGCGGGCGCTCAACCGCGTCGACGTGGAGGATGCCCGCTTCCTCGATCTCGATCAGGTGAGCGGCGCCGGCCGGGGGCTGTCGGTGCCGGGCATGGGCGCGGCCCCCCCGCAGCAGCTCGGTCAGCCGCGGCCCGGCACATGACGCGACTCGGCGTCGAGAAAGAGAGTGCGGCACATGGTATATCCGCAACCGTTTTCTGCTCGGTGAGTTGCATGTGAGCCGCGGCGGTTGGCTTCCGGGCCGGCAGACTTTGGAACAAACCTACTCTGCCAGGCTGTCGGTCTCGCAGATGTGGGATTTCAATGCGGTGACTGACCGTGCTTCCAGAGCCGAAACTCGTCGATACTCTGCCGGTGCTGGTTCGAATTGACGTGGAAGATGACGGTGTCGTAAACGGCATCGGTGGCTGTCTCATCGCTCATCAGGGTCCAGCGGAGCACGTGACCGTGGTCGGATTCGTTCCTGGCCCCAGTCACTCGTACCAGCACCTGATCGGGCAGGGTGGCGTTGCTCACAATTTTCCCGGTGATGGTGTAGGAATGACCCGCCATCAGTGGAATCGCTGCCTGTCGGGTTTTTCCGCCGAAGGTCACGCTGATCGCCTGGGCCTGCGAATGGACCACGACGCGAAGATCCTCAGTGACAGCTGGGCCGGTTCCTGCAGCCTCGCTCCGCAGGATGAAGACGCTGGCATTTGTGCCGGTGGCCGCGGCCGCCGCGCCGGCGTCGGGCCCCTGCTTGCCGAGGTGCCGTCGGTGGGTCTATTATTTTGTAGTGTTCATAACTACATCGAGAGATGCGGCCATGAAAACTATTTCAGCTGCCGACGCGAATCGACATTTTTCACGCGTTCTTCGTGAAGTCGCGCAGGGGGAACATATCACTGTCGTCTCCCGTGGGAGGCCCGTGGCGACGATCGCCCCGGTTCGCGGCGGCGGGCAAGAGCGTGCTTCCGCGAAGCGGATGCTGCTCGAGCGACTGCGTCACCAGCCGGTGACCGGCGTCCGCGGCTGGACCCGTGAGGAACTCTATCAAGACTGATCATGCGGGTGGCCATCGACACCAACGTTCTGGCCTATGCGGAGGGCGTCGGCGACGCAGAACGGTGCCGTGCCGCCATCGGCCTCGTGGACAGGCTGCCCGATCCTGCAGTCGTCCTGCCCGCGCAGGCGCTCGGGGAGCTGATGCTCGTCCTGACGCGGAAGGCTGGGCGAAGTCGTGATGCCGCTCGCGAGGCGGTTCTCGGCTGGGCCGACTCGTTTGACGTCGTCGATTCGACTTGGGCTTCATTTCAGTCGGCGTTCGACCTCTCCGTGAATCACGAATTCAACATGTGGGATGCCCTCGTGATGGCGGTCGCCGCTGAAAATCGCTGCCGCATCGTGCTGAGCGAGGATCTTCAGCACGGCTTCACGTGGCGGGGCGTGACGATCGTCAATCCTTTCCTGCCGAGTGAGTCACCATTGCTTGCGGCCATCCTCTCGCAGGATTCGTGACACTTGTGAAAGAGCGTGGCTGGCACTTTTTTCTATTTTTGCTTGGTGAGAGTTGAGAGAGGATCGGTGACTTCGGCGGGGCTCACTTTGTAGCCATGGGCAAACAGTGAAAATCTGGGGGATAGTCCTGCCAATGGGCCTTCCACACCCATTTTTCAGGAATTGAGTAGCTGGTGCCCCCCCGAAATCATGACGTGGTACCGAGCGAGCAAGATTCGTCGTGGCGATCGAGATTTTGGACGCGTCCCGGCGGATCGACGCGCCCGATGCGATGAGCTTCGAAATCTCAGCAAAAACCTCGCGTGAACACGCGGAGCGTGCGCTCAATTGATGTCCTGGGGAGGCAGCCGACGCGACTCGGCGTCGAGCGCCGTGAGCACAAACTGGACGATCTCATGCGCGACCGCATCGTAGAACACCGGGCTGTGGCCACCGCCGCGGGGCTCGAGCAGAGCGGTATGAGGGATTCCTAGCGCCACCAGTTTGCTGTGGAGCCGCTCGGCGCCGTCATGCCAGTGGATGTCGGCGGGATCGCTGGCGAAGCACTGGTGCCGCGGCCAGTTGAGCGGATGCACATGGAGGATCGCCGTGTCTTGGCGGGCCCGCTCGACGTCGCCGTAGGCCTGCCAGAGCGTGTCGAAAAACTCGCCGTCGTCGCGGTCGCCGGCCTCCCGCATGGCGCGATGAAAATCGATCGCCGGCGCGATCGCCGCCGCGATCGGAAACACGGCCGGATGACGATAGGCAAGGCGAAGCGCCCCCTGGCCCCCCATGCTCGTGCCGACCAGGGCGATGCCAGGCGAGGCAACGCCGAAGCGACGATGCACCTCGTCACGAACCGCGCCGACGACATACTGCTCGGGTGTGACCTGTCGATCGAAGCCGGGCATGACTCGGTCGAGCCACCAGGATCGCCCTGTTCGCGGGGCGATCACCGGCAGCCGTGTCGCCTCGATCGCATCCCGCAGCCCTGTGCACTCGCGAAGCCACCGCTCTCGCACGCCATGCAGATAGATCACCGCCTTGCCCGGTGTGGGCTCGGGCGGGGCGAAGACTTCGCACGCATGGCCGGCCACGTCGATCACCGTCCAGTTCGGGCGTGGTGGCAAGGGATCCTGCATCGGAAAGGTACCTGCTATGCTGCCTCGAGTTGTGGAACGTACATCATGCGCACGCTGCTTTCTGCGGAACAACTCGACTCTGGAATTGCCCGGCTCGCTGATGCCGTGCGGGCTGATGTGGGCCGCCCACTCACGGTCGTGGGCGTTCTCACCGGGAGCATCGTGGTCGTGGCCGACCTGATTCGCCGGCTCGATGGCCCGATCTGCGTGGGCATGGTCTGGGCGAGCAGCTACCGTGGCACCGCGACGCGGCCGGGTGAGCTCGACCTGGGGCTCGACCTGCTGCCCGATATCACCGGCCAGGAAGTGCTCCTCGTCGACGACATCTTCGATTCGGGCCGCACGCTCGCGGCCCTCGTGACAGAACTGCGGCGGCGGGGGGCGGCGCGGGTGCAGTCGCTCGTGCTCCTGCGCAAGCTGGGGCGGGCGGAAGTGACGCTCGAGCCCGAATATGTGGGATTCGACATTCCTGACGAGTTTGTCGTGGGGTATGGTCTCGACTTCAATGGTGGGTTTCGTCACCTGCCCTACCTCGCCGCCCTCGATCTCGACGACATCGAGGCCATTCGCAAAGCAGCGCCCGATGTGGCATCCGACCGGTAACTCGATTCTCCTGGTGGCCCGCGGAGCCGACCCGGTCGGCACCGGCAGGGAAGTGGAGATCGCGGCCACAGGCCTGGCCGCGTATGGAGCGGAGGTGCACGTGGCGCTGACGTCGGCGGTGGGCACGCTCCACGACCGGCTGATGCAGCGGGGGGCGAAGGTCTATCAGGTGGGCCAACGATCGCGGCCCGACGCGGCCGGGGTGGGGAGGCTGGCCGATGTCGTTCGCCTTGTGAAGCCCGTTTCCGTCATCGCCTTCGGGCGGCCCCAGGCCGTGGCGTCTGCTCTGGCGACACGGCTCCGCATCTCGAAGCGGCAGCGACCGCGGCTGCTCTGCCGCGCGGCTGTGACGCCGCGGGGCCTCACGGATGCCTGGGCCCTGACGCGGGCGGACCGTGTGCTGGCCTCGTCGGCGGTCGTCGCGGAAGCCTGCCGGAAGGCGGGGGTCGCTCCGCATCGTCTCGATACGATCGAACCGGTTGCCGATGCCGCGTTGAGTGGTCTTGCGACACGCGAGGAGATTGCAGCCCAGCTCCGGCTCGATCCCGCAAAGCTCTGGTCGCTGTGTGTCGCCCCGCTCGTGGCCCGCTCCCGGCTCGATCGACTGCTGTGGGCGATCGATCAGCTCGGCGTGGTCCGCCGTGATGTCGAGCATGTGCTCGTCGGCAGCGGGCCTCAGCTGCATCGAGTCAGACGCCGGGCCCGCGTGCAGCACCTGGCCGATCGACTGCGGATCGTACCTTCATGCGCGTGCCTGCCCGATCTGCTTCGCGAGGTGCGGTTTGTGTGGCAGTCGGGGGAGGTGGCGCTGGGGGGAGCCCTGTTTGATGCCATGGCGGCGGGCAAGCCGGCTGTGGCGATCGACAGCGAGGCGGCGCGGCAGGCGATCGTCGATGGCGAGACAGGCTGGATCGTGCCGCCGCTGCCAGAGAGCGAATTTCCGCGACGGGCCTTTTCGCTCGTCGAGGACGACGCCCTGGCCGACCGGCTGGGCGCTGCGGCCCACGAGCGGGCGACCAGCCACTTTTCCTCAGACCGCTTCATCTCGGCGCTGCTCGCCGCCGCCCAGTAGGACAGGCTTCAGCCTGTCATCGCTTCGGCCCGTCACTTCTGGATGATCGCATCGAGGTTTTTCGAAAGCCGCGTGGCGACGTCGGGAAACTGGTCACGAACATCGGTCGTCTCACCGGGGTCGGCGTCGAGACCGTAAAGCGCCTCGGTGCGGTCGGCTGGAGCCTCTTCGCCCTTCTTCCGTTTTCGCGGTGGAAGCCGCACGAGTTTCCACTTGCCCTCGCGGTAGCCGAAACGCCCAGATGAGCCGTTGTCTTGCTGCACAAGCGCCGTCCGGCCGCGGGCCTCGGAGTCTCCCAGGAGAGCGCCAAGCACGTTGTCGCTGTCGGGGAAGCCACCGTCGGGAACCGGCTGGCCGACGAGGCTCGCCAGGCTGGCGGCGAGATCGATCGTGCAGACGATTGCATCACTCGCGCCCGGTGCAATCTGTCCCGGCCACCAGGTGATGAACGGGGTGCGGGTGCCTCCCTCGTAGACACTGTATTTGCCGTCGCGAAACGGCCCCGCCGGCCGGTGGTCGCCGAGTTTCTCCACCGCGTCGTCTTGGTAGCCATCATCGAGCACGGGCCCGTTGTCGCTGCACACCACCACGAGCGTATCGTTCGCGATGCCCAGCCGCTCGATCACGTTCATCACTTCGCCGACGGTCCAGTCGAACTGCACGATGCAGTCGCCTCGTGGACCGAGCGGCGTTGCCCCCTGAAGCCGCTCGTTCGCGACCCGCGGCACGTGGATGTCGTGGGAGGCGAGATAGAGAAAAAACGGCTGCTTCTGGTCGCTGCTGGCGCACGACTCGATGAACCGCACGCTTTCGGCGACCCATGCGTCGGCCAGTTCTTCGTCGCGAAACCGGGCTGCCTCACCGCCGGTGTAGAAACCGATCCGGCCGATCCCGTTGTGGATCGTATTGTTGTGCCCGTGCGACCAGTCCATCTTCAATTGATCGCGATGGTCGACGCCATTGAGGTGCTCGGGCGACGGTTTCTTGGTCCCGACCCAGAGTGCTTCGGCGGGATCGAGGTTTTTCACATGGTGTCCCTCGACGAAGACCTGCGGCACACGATCGTTGGTCGTGGGCAGGATGAAGGCGTGGTCGAAGCCGAGTTCGAGCGGCCCGGGCGCGAGGCGGCCGTTCCAGTCGGGGCCGGAGCCCTGTTCACCGAGGCCGAGATGCCACTTGCCGACCACGGCCGTGCGGTAGCCCGCCTGCTGCAGCATGGCCGGCAAGGTGGGGATCCCAACGGGGATCACGCAGGGTGAGTTTGGCGGGGCGATGCCGGTGCCACGGCGTCGGAACGCATACTCACCGGTGAGCAGGGAGTAGCGGGTGGGAGTGCAGGTGGAGGCGGAGCAGTAGCCGCTGGTGAATCGTCGGCCTTCCTGGGCCAGCCGATCGATGTTTGGTGTCTGCACCCGTGTCGCACCGTTGCAGGAGACGTCGCCGTAGCCGAGGTCATCGGCGAGGATGACGATGATGTTTGGCCGCCGTGCCGTGGCGGCCGCCTGCGGATCATCGGCACCGCAGGCCACGCTCTTGGTCACAACGCCAATCAGAAAAAGGATCGACAGAAATCGCCACATCATTGAGCTCCGCATGGGTGGTGGCCCGTCCGCTGAAGTTCTCGCACGCGACGCGGACGCATCAGGCGGGCTCGAGCCCCGGCAGGGTGCCGGTCGAGGTTGCAAACGACTCTGCTTCGAGACCGGTCCGCTGTAGCACCGACACAAATAGATTCGGCAACGGGTGATTGTTTTTCCGGTCGAAGGCGAGGTGGCTGCCGTGGCGGAAGCCACCGCCGGCGACCAGCACGGGCATGTTGCGATTGTCGTGGCTCGAGGCGTTGCCGAGGTTGCTGGTGAGCAGCACCGTGGTGTGGTCGAGAATCGTGCCGCCATCCGACCGCGTGTCGCCACCTTCCTCGGCAGCCTGCAGACTCCGCAGGAAATCACCCCAGGCCCGCACGACCTCGGTTTCCACGATCGCCAGCTGGGCGAGCTTCTCGGCGTCGAGGCCGTGGTGGGAGAGCGAATGGTAGCCCTCATCGACGCCCTCGATCGGCACCACACCCCCGCCACCACCCAAGTGGAGCGTAATGAACCGGGTCGAGTCGGTGACGAGCGCGAGCCGCACCATGTCGTTCATCAGCCGCTGGCGGCCCACGAAGTCATTCGGATTGCCGACATCGATCGGCTTCGTGACATCGACGGCCGGCTTCGGCCGGTTGGCCCACGCCTCATGGGCCGTCAGCCGCTGCTCGAGATCACGGACGCTCGTGAGATAGGCGTCGAGCCGCCGGCGGTCGCCAGGCCCAAGCTGTCGCTCGAGGGCCCGCGTGTCGTCGGCGACGAGGTCCATGATGCTGCGGCCCTCGCGGGCCCGCTCCACCTGCCGGGCCCGCTCGGTCGGCGAGTCGGCCACGAAGAGCCGCGTGAAGAGCCGCGCCGGCGAATCCTCAGCCGGGATCATCGAGCCCGTCTCGGTGTAGGAGGGGCTGTTGGAGCCGGACAGGCCCAGAACGAGTGAAGGAAACCGCGTCTCGCCGCCGAGGTGCTTGGCCAGCAACTGATCGACGGAAATCGTGTTGCGAGACTGGGCGGCGGCTGTCATCGGTGCTGCGGTGAGCAGGCTCGCCTCGGCGCGGTGGCCTCCCGACACGCCCGGGTGCGACGTGCCGGAGATGACGGTGAAGTGCTGCCGCAGATCCTCGAGTGGCTCGAGATACCGCGGCGCCGTGTAGCCCGCGCCAGCTTCTTGTGGATTGAGGTTCTCGGCGAGCAGGCCGAGACTCAGCGACATGGCCACGAAGCGGCGGGGGGGCCGCACTGGCGCCCCGCCCAAAGCCGGCTGCATCGCGGAGAGCCACGGCACCGCCATCGCCACGCCGGCTCCCTTGAGGAGCGTGCGACGATCGAGCGAACGCTGGAAAGCGAAGGAGACGCGGTGATTCATGGGGCACACCTCGGTTTTCGGGCACCGATCAGGAACATGTATCGTAATCGGTCACTTGGTCAGAAAAATCGGGTGGGTGACGACGGCATGCAGGATGGAACGCACTCCGTAGCCTTGATCGGCAGACGTCCGTGCGATTTCGGCTAGTGCATCGCGGTCGGCGAAAGACAGCCGGGCACCCGTTCCATACACGACCATGTGGCCGGCGAGGTTGCGGGCGAGCTGCTCGGGGCGAGTGGCCACGACTGTTTTGAACTCGTCGATGCCGGCAAACCGGCTCCCATCGGCGAGCACGTCTGCCGCGTCGATCGGGAGATCGTGGCGTTTGCCCGAGCCGTCGACGATTCGATAATTCTTGCGCCATTGGCCTGCCGGGTCGAAGTTTTCCAAGGCGAAGCCGACCGGATCCATGAGGCGATGGCATGAGGCGCAGGCCGTGTCGGCGCGGTGCTTGGCGAGTTGCTGACGGATCGTCGTGGCGCCACGGATATCGGGCTCGATCGCGGGCACGCCCGACGGCGGCGGCGGAATCTCCGTTCCCAGCAGCCGCTCGGCGACCCAGGCGCCGCGGACGATGGGGGAGGTCGTGCTGCCGTTGGCCGTGACCTTGAGAATCGCCCCCTGGGTGAGCAGCCCGCCACGATGCGATTCGGCGGGCAGGCTGACTCGACGCACGTCGTCGCCGGTCACGCCTGCGATGGAGTAGTAGCGGGCCAGGCGGCTGTTGAGATAGGTGGCATCCGCGGCAACCAGTTCCGAGATCGGCGTGTCGTTGCGCAGCGCGTCGACGACGACAGCCTGTGTCTCCGCGAGCATCGAGTGCTTCACGATCGGGTCGAACTCACGAAAGAACTTGCGGTCGGGTTCGGTGAAGTCGATCTGGTCGAGGTCGAGCCATTCGGACGTGAAATCCTCCACAAACCGTCGCGTGCCGTCATCGGCCAAGAGTCGGTCGGCCTCTGCCGCGATCACCGCCGGATCGCCCAGCCGGCCCGCGTCAGCCAGTGCGGTCAGCGCCGTATCGGGCGGCCCGCCGGTGAGGAAATAGGACAGGCGTGCCGCCTTGGCATGATCGTCGAGCGGGCCGGGCGACTCGGTGAGATAGAAGAAGCGTGGCGAGCAGAGAATCGCGCGGTAGCCCGCCCGCAAGGCTGCTTCGAAGCCTTTGCTGTCTTTCCAGACGTCGGTCGCCAGGGCGACGATCGGGGAGATATCGGCGTCGTCGATCGGGCGGCGGAAGGCCCGGCGGGCGAACGCCTTGATGAGCACCGCCAGATCGTCGCCAGGGTTCTGAGGGACGGCATGCCAGCGGCCGCTTTTCTCGTTGTTCTCCCATGCCACGTCGCCTGCCAGCAGCCGGCGTATGCCGTCGTTGTCGGGGCCGTGATGAATCCGCTCCATCGTGAGCCGTTCCATGGCGATGCCGGGCACCTGCTGCGGCTCCCCTTCGCCGGCGCCGATCTGACCGCCTGCGAAGCGGGCCTGCTTGAGCGTGCTGTCGCCCGGGCGAATCTCGAGCATGTGCCGCTTGGGCAGCCACGCCTCGAACTCGATTTCCTGCTGCGTATCCATCGCCTCGAAGGCGGTGACGAACTGGAGCAGTGGCGCACTTGAGATGCAGAGCCCTGTGCTGACCGTGCTCCACACGCCGCCGGTCTCGGGAAGATTAAGACCGCTGACGGTGAGCCGAAACCGATACCAGCCATCTGCCGGCGCCGTCGTTGCGGGCAGCCGGCCGTAATAGGTGATGCCGTTGGCCCAGATCACGGCCTTGCCCTGGAGCATTTCGGGTTCGCGACAGCGGGCCTTGGGATTGGTGCGGACGATGTCGGTGGCCGCGAAGTCGCGGACAAAACGATCCGGCGGCGACGTGGCCCGCCGAAACGCCTCGTCGAGCGCCGCATCGACGACGGCAAGGTGGCTTTCCAGCCGGTGGTGCGACACCGTCTGTCGCTCCGCCACGGTCGAATACTCTGCCGGCCGGCCTTCGACCGGGATCATGTCGGCGAGGGGAATGTCGATGCCCAACAGCGCGTGGAGCGACCGCTCGAGCTCGCGAGGCGCCAATTGCCGGCCTCGCACCCGGCCTTCTGTCGCATCGCGTCTGCGGACCGCCGTTCGCAGCCAGTCACCGGTGCCGGCAACAAAGGCATGGCGTTCCTGCTCGGCCGGGGCTTCGGCATCAGGAGGCGGCATCTCACCGGTCTCGACCCGCTCGATGATCCGGGCCCAGCGGCGGTCGGAGGCCGTGTCGACGCCGGCGGGCGGCAGCGTGGCGAGGTCGAGGCCGCCTTCGCTCTGGTCGCCCGTGTGGCAGTCGAGGCACCGCGCGGAAAGAAAACCGGCGATCGTCGCCGGTGGGGCTCGAGACGTGTCGGCGACCTTGCGAGCGGTCGCTGCCGCGCTCGGCGGTGATTCGAGGCCGACCGTGTTCACCGCGATCACGCGGTAGGTGTGGGGCGCGTCGGGCTTGGCCGTCGCATCGGTGAATTCCAGCGGCACGAGCGGCTGCGTGGGCGTGTCGCTGTAGAGCAGATTCTGAAAGAGGGAACGGCCGAACGGGTTTTTTGATTTTTCAGGGAGCGTGGCGACGCGCTGGCCATCCCGCTCGATCACGAATCCAGCCAGGCCACTTTCGAGATCGGCAACAGTCTCCCACGTGAGCGTGGTGCCTCTGATCCGCAGGTTGGTCGGCGCGGGGGGAGGCGTCGTGTCGACGACGTTGGTGTCGTTGACGTACTGCATCCATTTCAGGGCCAGGGCCTCGTCGGGCAGCCAGCCCATGGTGAGCGGGTCACCGCTGAACTGTGAGGCTGGCAGTGCGTCGCCGCCGGTGATTGGCCCGAGCCAGGCATGGCCGGTCGGCATCGCCACGAGCGGATCGCCGGACTGCTTCGGCAGGCGGGCCGCGAGGCAGGCGTCGAGCCATGGAATGGCGAGGTAGCGTTGGTTGCCACACTCATGGCTGGTGAGGGGATCGATGGCCACGGTGATGAGGCCGTTCCGAGATCGCACGGCGTGGAAGAACGCCTGGTTCGCCGGCCATACGCCCTTGAATTTATTGTCGGTGACCGTGACCCCTTCCTTCGTGCCGGGGTTGCACATCATCGGCACCGCGAGCGCCGCGTCGGGCAATCGATGGGGCTTGATCAAGGGCCGCTTTGGATCGGCTTCAAACAGGGGCACGCCCGACCGCAGCCAGACGGCGACGGTCCGTTCCGGATGCAGGAGCGTCATGCCGCCGGCCCAGTGTCCACCGCCGCTGTGGCCCCACAGGGCCCAAGGTGCGGTGGAGAGTTCCGGATGGCCCGCCATCGTTCCCAGATCGACAAGCGCCCGCTCGAAGGTCTTGGCCGAGCCGTTGCGTGGATCGCACCACATCTGGCAGTCGGCTTGTTGCGGCTGCTCATACGACGGCGCGATCAGGCCGCAGGCGTGCTTTCGCGCGAGCGCCTGCCAGTGCAGGTCGTAGGCGCCGGTCAGTCCTGACGAGCAGGAGCCCTCGCCGCAGCCGTGCTGGTGGACGATGATTCCGCGAAGCGTTTTCACCCCCGGCGGAATCCACGCGGTGTACGTGACCGGAAAGATGAGCCCGCCTGGTTCGGTCGATGGCTCGTAGCGGACGCGGTAATACGGGGGCTCCGCGGGTGGCCGCACGTCGTACGGCGACTCTTGGGCCACGCCAGCCGCCGGGTGCGCAACGGCCGCCACGACAACGAGAGGCAACACGGCAAGAGCGAATCGGAGCCGCATCATGGCTGGAGTGTGGGCGCGGGCTGTCGATCGAGAAGCCACCACCTTATAGAAACGGACGAGGACCGCAAAAGTTGCCTGAACCGGCAGGTTTTCGCGATGACTTAGCTGCCCGGATGTGCGTGCAGGGTGCGGCCCACGGGCGTGGCCCGCACCTCGCCGTCTTCAGCGACGAGCACACCCGCCTTGAACACCTTCGCCGGCATGGCAAACATCCGCGCGAGATCGGGATCGGGCCGGTAGAGGGTGATGTCGGCATCGGCGCCCGCGCCGAGATGGCCCTTCTGCGGCAGGCCGGCGATCCGCGCGGGGCCGGCTCGCGTGATGATGCACAGCTCTTGCAGCGTGAGCTGCCGGCTGGTGCCGGCCAGCGGTGATCGTTTCCGCACCTGGGGGTGAATGCGGGCGAAGGCCTCGCGGCGAAAGCCTTCATCGCCCAGCAACTTCATGAGCAGCGGATAGGCGAGGAAGTGGGCCCCGTTGGGATGATCGTTAGAGAGGACGACCCGCCACAGGTCATCGGCCGTGAGGAACCACTCCAGGCCGATCGCCCACTGCCAGGCGTGGATCAGGCTTTTTTCCCGATACGTGATCGGCATCACGCCGCAGCCTCCTTCGAGGTGCAGGTCGTGCGACATGAAGGGTACGTTCGTCGCATGGGCCAGATGCTCGGCGGCGGCCGAGTCGCCCGTCATCGCCACGGTGTCGCCGAAGAGCACCTGGCCGACGTCGAGCGAAAGTTCGTCGTGGCCGTTGAACCATTCCACAAGCGGGGCGACACCCGAGCCGAATGAGTCGGCGTCGAGGTCGCCGCCCGTGTAGCTGTGGAACTGCACGTGGGCGAGATGGGCACGCACGCCGTCAAATGTCTGCATCGTCTCGAGCAGCGTTCGCCAGTTGCCGGGCAGCCCGAGATTGGCGGTGTGGACATGGAGCGGGTGCGGAAGCCCGAGCGACTCGACGACACGGGCGAGCCGATCGAGCAGCAGCCGAGGTGTGAGGCCGCGGCCCGGGAGCGGCGTGTCGAGATCGTGGTGGTCGCCGCGGGGGCCGTATTTCCAAAACGACGGTCCACCCGGGTTGGCGACTTTCACCGCCCAGCCGCGACCGGTTTCGATCGCGGTGCCGACGAGTCGCGCCGCCTCGCGGAGGTCGTCGCGGTCGAGTGCGGCGACGACCGGCTCCTCATCGGCCGCCAAGAGATACATCCCCTTGTCGAGGATCGGCAGGTCGGCCAGTTCCAGATGGGCCAAGGGAGCGGCCGCGGTGGCGATGGCCGCGTCGAAGACCGTCGTGTAGCCGAGGGCGGCGTAGAGCGCGCCGGTTGCATGAATCGTGGGCACCGCCGCCGGCTGGGCGCGAGCGAGCTGCGGCGCGATGCGGCGGCCGGCGCCGACCTTCGTGCCCGCGACGTGGCTGTGGAGATCGACACCGCCAGGCATCACGACCAGCCCCCGGGAATCGATTTTCGCGAAGCCGCTGGGGTCGGCAGGCGGGGCGACGATGCGGCCGCCGTCGACCCAGATGTCGGCCACGACGCCATCGCGGTGGTTGGCGGGGTCATGGAGCGTGCCGCCGGTGAGCACGAAGCGGGCGGTCTCACTCATCGGCCGGCCTCCGCGGGGGCGGTCACACTGCGGGCTGCCGCGGCGATTGATTCGAGACGATCCTTCATGCGGGCCGGATCGGGATCGTCGAGCGTGATCACGGCGACTGCGCTTGTCTGTGTCTGGAGAGCCGCTGCGACGGGAGCCACCAGCCCACCGACCACCACCACGCAGTCGACCTCGCCGCGTTCGATGAGCTGCACGGCCGAGGCCTCGCCGGGCAGGAATCGCCCGCCTGACCGGTCGGCCTTCGCGATCGCGCCGGCCGCTCCGTATCTCCAAGTGAGAATCGAGGCGGCCAGTTTCGCCGCGCCGCCCGTGAGCGGAATCTCGAAGGCCGGCTTGCGGTGGGCGATCGTGCGGACCAGATGGGCGACGCTCCAGGGCTCAAGGCCGAGCGGATCGGCGACGTGATCGGTGACGAGCGCCACGCAGGCAGCTTGGTCGATGGCCTCGGCGATCGTCGCGCTCGGCTCGGCAAGTGGCTCATCCTCGGCGGCCGGCCCGCCGTGGAGCAGCCGATGCTGCACCAACCGCGCGGCATCGACGGCCGCCTCGTGGGGGAGATCGACATGCATGTCAGCGTCGGCCAGAGTCACGGGCCCGACGGCGAGCGTGCGGCGTGTGACGGGCAGGGCAGGCGATGGCGATAGAAACCGCTCGCTGAATGTCGGGTCGGTCGTCCGTGGATCACAAAACCAATAAATCACCAGGTCGGCGCGGTCGCGGAGTTCCTCCCGGTCGGCGGTGACTTCGCCGGCCCGGGCGATCGTGGGGCCGGCAGGGCGGGCGGTCTCGGCATCGCCGGTATCAATCGCCGCCCCGATCGTCTCGGCCAGATTGCAGGCGGCGACGATCACATCGGCCGACACGCCCTGCAGGCCGGTCACGAGCACCCGCCGGGCGGCGACCAGTTTTCGGGCGATGTCGGCAGCGTCGCTGGGTCGTGGGCTGGCGAGTGGCGTCACGATTTCGGCAGCACCCAGATGTTGCGGTAGCGGACCGGGTTGCCGTGGTTTTGCAGATGGAGCGGGCCGGTCGGCGCTTCCTGCTTCTGTGGGCCGCCGGGCGTGATGCCCGGCACCTCGACGTTGTCGTGGATCAGCACGCCGTTGTGACGCACGGTGAGGCGGGCGTTCGCGATCTTCTGGCCGTCGGCAAACCGCGGGGCCGTCACCTCCACGTCGTAGGTCTGCCAGCTGAGCGGTGGCAGGCACATGTTCACGCTCGGGGGCGCCGCCTTGTAGATGCCGCCGCACTCGTTGTCTTTGCCTTCGAGGCCGAAGCTGTCGAGCATCTGGGTTTCGTAGCTGCCCTGGAAATAGGCGCCGCTGTTGCCCCGCCCCTGCCCGCGATCCTTGGGCTGATAGGGGAGGCAAAACTCGATATGCCAGATGGCGTCGCCGAAGGTGTCTTTCGTGGTGACGCCTTCCATCAGGAGGCCGTCGTCGGTCATGCGGCCATCGATGAGCTTGTCGGTGTTGGTGCCGTCGAAGATGACGACCGCACCGGCAGGCGGCTGCTGCCCGAGTGTCGGGCTCTGGCGGTGCACCTTGGGGAGCGTCGCGATCCGGCTGCCGGCGTCGTCGAGGATCGTGACGGCCGGTTTTCCGTCGGTCAGGCGAATCTCGGCTCGCCGTGTCACGCCCGCCCAGTCGACGCCTTCGAGTGTCACGACGGCGGCGTCGCCCTCTCCTCCGCGGGTGCCCTTGCCGGTGACCTTGTTGGGTGGCGTCCAGCCCGCGCCCGGCAGGCCACCTGGATAGCCGACGGCGTCAAAGGCACCGTCGCCGAGGGCCACCACCTGCACGCCCATGGCGAGCGGTTGGCCGTCGATCGTGAGATCGCCGGCGTATTCGCCCTGAAAGATGAAGTCGGCATCGGTCTGCGAGGGGTCGGTGTAGGCCGGATGGCCGCTGGGCTTCGCCTCGCACGCGGTCGCTGCGGTGATAACGACAACGAAGGTCGCCGCGATGAACGGGCGCAGGAAAGGCATCTGGGGAATGGCCATACGATGGTCTCCAAGGGCAGAGTTGGCGATTTCGTGGTGCCGCGCGGGCAGCGGAAAACGTCCGCTGCGGCAGCCCTGATGATACTTACCCGCCCAGATCTTCCCGATACCGGTCACGTACGGTCGCGAGAAACGCCAGGCGAATGCCCTTCAGGTCGAGCGTCACGCGTTCGATCAGGGGGTCGGGATGCCGTCCGGTCAATTTCAGATGATTTTCGGACGTTTCGCGGAAGTGCCGTGAACCGAGCGATCCCGCATGGCGGCATTGCCGGCCGCCTCGAGAAGGTAAGATTCAAGGTATGGAAACCGAGCCACGAGCCGACTTGCCGACGTTTCTTGGCCCACTCTTCTGGGATGTCGATCTGAGTGGCCTCGATGCAGAAATACATCGTGACTTCGTGATCGGCCGAATTCTCTCGGCCGGCTCGTTGGAGTCGATCCGCTGGGCCCGGTCACGCTACGGCGACGATGCCCTTCGTGAGTGGATCGTGCGACATGAAGGCCGCCAGCTTTCCGGCCCTCAGCTTCGCTTCTGGGAGACCGTGATCGGTCTGCCGAATGAGAGTGTGAATGCGTGGCTGGCGACTGTGGAGCGACGTATCTGGGAAGGCAGAGCCGCGTCATGATCCACGCCGAGGTGCTGCCCGATGAGCAAGTCGCCTGCCTGCGGGGGCTCGCGCCCTGCGTTACTGGCATGGGCTTTTACCTCGCTGGCGGCACGGCCGTGGCCCTCCATCTTGGTCACCGCCGGTCTGTCGATTTTGACTGGTTCGCCCCGCGGTTCCCGTGCCAGCCCGTCGATCTCCGCGAATCACTCGCAGCCCATGGCATCGCACTGGAGCCGACGGCGCTGGCCGAGCAAACGGTGCATGGACGGATCGGCGGGGTGAAGGTGAGCTTTCTCGAGTTCCGGCCGCCGCTCTTGGAACCGCTCGTGGAATGGCCAGATGTCGGCTGCCGGCTGGCTTCCTGTGCGGATCTTGCCGCCATGAAACTTCTGGCCGTCACCCAACGCGGAACGAAGAAAGACTTTGTTGATGTCCATGCCCTGAGTCGGCAAATGCCACTCGCCCGCATGCTCGAATGCTATCAGAGCCGGTTCGGCGTGGCCGACACCAGCCGCATCCTCGCCGGACTGTGCTTCTTCGACGATGCGGAGGCGGAGCCGATGCCGGTCATGCTCGTTCCGCTCGACTGGGAAACCGTGAAGCGTGACCTGCGCACCGTGGTTCGCGAGACGTTCAGCGAGTAGCCTCAGCCGCATCGCGTGTGCGACATCGATCTCGTTCTTCAGCCAGCAGCCACACGTCAAAATCATACGTCCCGGTGCAGTCCGCTGCGCGGCCGAAGAGAGCGGCTTCGGAAAAAGCGGGGCCGGAATGGTAACCTGACGGTATGAGTTCCGATCCCTTGAATCCCGCCACCAGCCTCCTCGCCCGCGACCGTGTGCGGCGGGCCCAAACCCTCAGCATGAGTCCTGCGGAGCGGCTCGCCGCCATGCAGCGATTGTTGGCCCGGTCGAAAGCGCTCCTGGAGCGCAATCCCGACGGGCTCGCCCATTTCCGGGCACGCAACTTCGCGGCCCGGGCGATCGGCCGACACGCCACGATGGACGCCGATGACTCCTGAGTTTCATCTGTTCGACGTGCTTACGCGGCATGGGGTGCCATTCGTCGTAATGGGTGGCCATGCCGTCAACTTTCACGGCTTTGTTCGCGCCACCGAAGACACCGACGTGCTGTGGATCCGCTCGCCAGCCGCGGAGGAGAATCTGCTGCGGGCACTCGACGAACTCGCCGCGGAATACATCGGCAACGAGATCGACCCGGCGACGGGCATCGAGCGCACCCATCGGGTCACCGCGGGGTTTGTCCGTGCGGAACGACTCATGATGCTCTGTACAAAGGCGGGTTTCCTCGATCTCTTTGACTACGTTCCCGGGTACCCCTCGGTACCGGTGAGCACCGTCTGGGAGACAGCCGTGGCGTGTGACGGCATTCGCTTTGTGTCGCTTGAGTGGCTGCGGAAACTCAAGCAGGCAGCCGGCCGGCCCAAAGATCTGCTCGACCTGGAACAGTTGCCCACGGTAACCGAGCGGTGAAGAGAATCGCCGATATCCCAAATCAATCGGCCTCCGGCCAGCCACCGTCGGGGGTTGTATCGCTTCGCTGTGCACGCTTGCGTGGCCCCAGTTCTCCCTCCAAGAGTGCCGCATGGTCGCGGATCACGGTCGTGATCATAGAGTTCGTACGAGCCATCGCTGCACTCGATGTACCGCTACCGCGGCTCCTCACATCACGTCCAGGGCCACAGGCTTCGAAAACGTCTGGGCTCGGTGGCGACGGCCCGCTGGCATTCACACCCGCGGGATCTCGTAGCCCGCGCGGGGCGTGCGTGCCGTGAGCACGGCGGCCTGGTCATCGCCCATGATCTTCTCCGCCGCCGGATCCCAGGTGATTGTCCGGCCGAGCCGGGCGGCGATCGCGGCCAGGTGGCAGGTGTTCATGGCGATGATGTGGCTGTAGACGTCGGAGACCGGCAGGCCGCCCTCGCGGATGCAGCGGTAGAAGGTCTCCTTGTGGCCCTCGAACGGCTTTCCCTTGTAGAGCGCCCGGAGTTCCGCGTCACCGAAGGCGTCCTTGTCCCAGCCCTCCTCGATCGGCGTGCCGGTTATTTTTCTGCGATTGACGAACAGCCGGCCCTTCGTGCCTTGCTTGAGAGCCCACTGCGCGATGTCGGCGTGATGGGCGCCCCAGTCGGCGAACTTGCCGCCCGAATACTCGTACCACCAACGAAACTCGTAGTGACAGCGGCACAATTCTAGGTCGCGACCAGTATCCCGACTACTATTCGGTGTGGATGGCGGGGGGCGGTGTAAAGCCCGGCTACGTGCATGGGGCGAGCGACGCCCTCGGCTTCAAGGTGGCCCCCGACATGGTGCACATCCACGACCTGCAGGCAACGATATTCCACCCTCTGGGCTTCGATCACAGGAAGCTCGCCTACCGCTTTCTAGCCCGGGCGCAGGCCCGCGAGGCACGAGCACGCGGCTCACGAGTCGCACGTGAGTCAGGCCATGCTGGCGGAAGTGCCATTGGCCGGACTATGCTTTTACTCTGCCAGGTCGAGTGTGACCTTCCGGTTATCGGGCGCCACCGTGAACGTGAGCCCGGAGCTTTTAATCCGGGTGTACTTGGCTGGCACGAGGCTCACTGGCGGAATGAGTTTGCCCGTCTTTTCGTCGAACAGTTCCGGCTGGGCGTCGGCCGTAACTGCTATCCGATACTCCAGCGGCCGCATCATCGCCTGAAAGCGACCGCGCTCGATCCGAGCGGCCACGGTTTGGCTTCGATCGTCAGGCACGAAGTGGACGGCACCCTTCGGGACGGGACGGCCGCCCAACGAAATGGCACCAGACACTTGGACCATACCGTCTGGCACCCGGGCCCCGCAGCCCGCCACCATTGCGGAGACGACAGCGGCACCGAGAACAGCCAGCACGTGGCAACGCTTCACATCGTGCATCGTCATGGCAGGTTGGCCACCCCCCCCTCCGCCCGGCCGCCGAGCCGGTTGTAGAGTAGAAACTCTATGTCGTTAAGCAGAAACACAACTGAGCCGTCACCCATGCAGAAAAATGCCCCTCCCTGATGTAGACTGGCCGCAAACCGCAAGTTGGTCGTGTTGTTCGAAGCCGCGTTTGGATCAATCTGCGTGCTGTTGATCCGCCCTTGCGAGGAAACACCATAGTACTGCGTCCCAGAGATGCCGCCGAATTGCGACAGATCCGCTCGACGCTCCGCCAGCATCAGCGTTTTTGAGAGTCCATCCGTGACCTCCGAGAGCTTGCACTGAAACCGGCTCATAATCCCAAACATGCCGGGATTCATCGATCCGCCTGGATACCCGCCCATGTTCGGACCGCCACATCCCGGGATATTGACATAGGCAGAACAGAAACTGGGCTCCGTCGCCCCAGCGGCTGCAGAACAGTCGCTGAGCATGGTACCGAGTCTTTGCGGACCGCACACAGTGCCATAGCAACACGGATTCGTTTTGTATCCGGACGGTCCATATGCGTAGAGAGATGGTCCTGACAATGTCGTTGCCGGAAGCAGCGATTGCGACGACGGATTGCTCGGGCACGATTGCACGGGAAACCGCAGGCTGTTGAAAATCGACCGATTAGTCCTGCCGCTTGGGCCAGCCGACAAGCTGTTGAGGTTTTGTGTCAGGTCGATATTGTCGTGGACGTCCGAAAATTCGACGAATGGCATGATATCCACATTCCAATTTCGCCATGGCGTCGGAAGGCCACCGGACCATGCCGGTGAACTTCCCGTCCGACAATCTCCCGCACCGACCGCAATCGACGTTGCCGGCAGTTTCCCGTTGGCATCAACATGGCCGTGCAGTGCCAGCCCCAACTGCTTAAGGTTCGCGGCACAGGTGCTGCGACGCGCCGACTCACGGGCCGCCTGCACCGCCGGTAACAAGAGCCCGATGAGCACGCCGATGATGGCGATCACCACAAGAAGCTCCACGAGCGTGAATCCACGACGCATCGGCCAACGCGGGAAGGTGGAAGGGCGCATAATATGTCTCCCGATGAAGCAGACGGAACCGTAAAATAATCAATCGACCCTGATTGAAGGGTACCGCCTGCCTCAAGCAGGAGCCTGTCGCAATTTTGTCTACGGCCGCTGGCCTTTAGGGCGGTTCGTCGCTGGTGCGGGCCGGTGGAGGGCCATGATTTCACGGCGGCTGGAGACGTGGAGCTTCTCGTAGATCCGTTGCACGTAGGTGCCGACCGTGGATGACGAGATTCCGAGCTCCCCGGCAATCTCTTTGTAGGAAAGGCCCTGCACGAGCAACTCCAGTACCTGACGCTCGCGGGGCGCGAGGTCTTCATCGTGCGGGGTGGCGATCGGCTGGCCTGGGGCGGAAGGCTGTGGCTCTTGGCTACGGAAGCGTTCAACCACCTTGCGGGCGATCGTGCGGCTCATCGGCACCCCGCCGGCCCGCACTTCGCGAATCGCCTCCAAGAGCCGCTCCGGCAGCACGGGCTTCACCAGGTAGCCGTGGGCGCCGGCCGCCAGCGCCTGAAACGTCGTGTCAGGATCTTGATACACCGTGACCATCAGGATTTGTGCGGCCGGCAATTGCGGCGCGATCGCCCGCACGCACTCCACGCCTGTCGTGTCGGGCAGGTTCACATCCATGAGCACGACATCGGGCGCCAGCGGCGGAATCCCCGCGATCGCCTCGGCCCCCGTGCGAAACGTGCCGATACACTCGCAGCCGGCATCACTTTTCAAGACGTCAGCAAGCGTCCGCCGCAGCCGCGGATCATCCTCCACGACGGCCACGCGAATCACGGCGGTCGTTTTTTCGTGAGTCACGATTCAAGTGTCTCATGATTCCTGGATCCGCAATGTGTCGGTCGCTCGCGGTGGACAAAATTGCGACAGCGGCTCGCGGTCGACAATGACCATTCCGATGACTATAGTCTCAAGAGTGGTCATTTTCTTGATTTGAGGCTGTTATGCAGACGATACAGGCATCGGAATTCAAGGCGAAGTGTCTGGCGCTGATGGATAACGTGGCCGCGACGGGGGAAGTCTTGGTGGTCACCAAGAACGGCAAGCCCATTGCTGAACTGCGGCCATATTCGGGCGGCAAGGTCGACTCACCATTCGGTCTGCATCGGGATCTTCGCGTCCTCGGCGATATCGTCGCACCGATCGCCGCGGATGACTGGAAGGCGTTGACGTGATCGTGCTCGATACCCACGCCTTGTTGTGGATGGATCGCAACGACCCGATGCTCGGGCCACAGGCCCGCGCACTGATCGAAAACACCTGGCGTTCCGATGTCGTTGCCGTCAGCGCGATCAGTTTCTGGGAAACGGCGCTGCTGGCCGATCGCGGCCGCATCGTCCTGCCCGTGCCAGCGGAGGACTGGCGTCTTGATCTCCTGCAGGCAGGACTGCGCGAGATTGCTGTCGACGGCCGGGTGGCGTTGCACGCAACCCGGCTGGAGGGGCTCCATCGCGATCCTGCCGACCGATTCATCGTGGCGACTTCGCTCCAACTTGGTGCCACGCTGGTGACCGCAGACAAGCAGATTCTCGACTGGGGCGGAGACCTGCCACGACAGGATGCCACGGCCTGAGGCCGTCCAGCCTTCTCGATGCCGAGACGGCCGCTCGCGGTGGACAAAATTGCGTGCCGCGGGGCACGCACGTCTTCGAGTATTCGCCACGGGCGGCCCATCGCGGCGCGGCGTCGAGCGGCTTCGCCACGCTCCAGACCCGCTACGCCCCCGAGTTCTCCGCCCACTCTTCGAGCATCCCCGTTACCGTCAAGGAGGACTCCGCCCGAAGAAGGCCAGGCTTCAGCCAGCGACGTCACCGGCCCCCGACTGGCGGCGGCCGTCAGGCATCGTCGAGGGCCTGAAGCGAGAGCCGCACGTTGCGGAGTCGGGCCAGCGTTTCGGGCGTCCGCAGATCGGGATACTCCTCCATCAATGCCACGACGTCGGCGAGGTCATGCTGTCGTTTGCTGGATCGGCGGCGGGGCTCGGCGGCGGCAGCCAGTTTGAGCACGATCAGATCGGCGGGCGTCGCCACCCTCATGCGGAGGCCATCGGCAAGCTCGGTCAGCTCCGCATGGGCGACGGCGTCGGCGATCCCGATGTCTTCGGCGGAAAACGGCACCGCCGTCCGCGGGCTGCCCGGGCCGGCGGGCGGCGCCCGCCAGTTGTCGCTGTGCTCGTGGCGGCCCGTATGGTCGAAGCCGGCGGCCAGCAATGCGGCTCGCGGGACGTCGTCGAACAGCGGCACGGCGACGTCGATATCGAGCGTGGTGCGGGGCTCCGTCGTGTGGATTTGAATCGCCACGCCGCCGATCAATGCGTATGACACGCCCGCCCGGTTGAGGAGATCGGCCACGAGTCGCAGCGGCCGTTCTTTCGTGTCACTCGGATCGATGCCCGTCGTTTCGGCCCACAGGGAATCGAGTCGAAAGCCGACTGCCAGCCGGCTGCGAACGGTCTCGGGTGCGGTACTCATAACATCGGGCGATGGTCGTCGCGAAGACAAGACTTCTCGTAAGGCTAAAGGATCGGCCGGTCAACGGCAAAGGAAGGGTGCGATTGGAGATACTCGTGTTTCCGGATGTGCCACAGGCGAAAATTCGAGGTCCGCGAGCGGAACCGCGAGGCGGCCGACCGCACGCTTCTGGCCTGGGTGCGGACGAGCCTGGCGATGATCAGCCTCGGCTTCGGCATCGAGCGACTGGGGCAGGCCGCCGTCGGCTTCGACGGACCGTTGGTGGGATTCTCACCCTTTAAAACAAGTCTTCCGCTTACGAACCTCCGGCTCGAAGGACGCCGGCTCCTGCCGACCGTCGGCAATCGGCCGAATATCACCCGCACAAGTGAGAGGAACGCCAATGGAAACTCCTCACCCACCCGTGCCAGCAACCTCGCCCAGGCAATCCGCGACGTATCGTGGTGGCAAGGCTTTCCATCAATGATTCCAGCCGAACCGCAGCAGCCGCCACCCGCGGCAGCCAAGACATCCTCATGCTCACCCGTCTTCGCTTCTTGCTGCTTGCCAGCGAAGCCCGCCTGACCCACTCCGACCCCTCCGAGCGAGGCTGGCGCTACACCGCCTGCGGCGAGCCTGAACCGGGCCATCTTGACGTGCATGGCTACATCGCCCACCTGCAGGAGACGATCGATCGCCTGCAGGCCAGCCGGTATAGTGCGGGGGATACGCTGGATGGCTGAGTCCAGATTCTCAGGCCATCCCCAACCTGTCCTGTAATGCAAAGCTGCGACACGGTCTGTGGATGGTGGTGTTTGGATGGGGACGGGTCAACTGTCGGTGTTGGCCGGCATCGGGATCGTTACTGCCACGTGGGTGCCGCCGCCGGGTTGCGGGGCGACTTCGAGCGTGCCGCCAAGATCGGTCGCCCGCGTGAGGTAGGAGACGAAACGATCGAGTGTGTCGTTGGCGGGATTGACCGCCCACACGATCGCATCGACGCTGCGGGTGAGATCAATCGCCGCCTGGCAGGCCTTGCTCGCGCGGAGCAGCGTTTCCGGCGGCGCCGTCGCTTCGATATCTCGCCGTAGCCAAGCCGTTTGCATGGCGATCTCCGTGAGACCGGCGCCGACCTCGTCGTGAAGATCGCGGGCAATGCGAGCCCGCTCCCGCTCCAGAGCGTGTGCCTGCTCGACAGCCTCGAGCCTCCGGCGGAGCCGACGCAGCGAGATCTGTCGGGCCGCCAGCGCGGCCCCCGCGACAGCGGAGAGGCTGATCGCCAGCCAGACGTCGCCGCGGCGATACCACGGCGGAATGACGATGACCCGTAGGCTCGCCTCTTCACCGGTCGGCTGACCGCCGGGCAAACAGGCCGACACCCGAAACCGATACTCGCCTGGGGGCAGGCCGTTGTAGCTGGCTTCAAGGGAACCGCCCGCACCGAAGGAATGGCTTGCCCGCCACGACACCGTCACAGAATCGCCAGGCTCGACGGCAATGGATCCGTGCTTCGTTGCCCAAGAGCCGTACTGCCGGGGATCGTCATCAAGAATGGTGAGAATCGACCGGCCACCGGCTGTGATTCGCCTTGCGATGCGGCTCAGCTCGCCACGGGAGCCGGAACGGCCCCAGCCTGCTGGAGTGGCGAGCGGGTGGGGCGAGTCCCCGAGGCCATCGAAAGGGACGGCATACTCGACGGGTGCGCCGCGTGGGGGCGTGACGGTGATCGTCACGCCGTCGAACCCCATGGCGCCGACCACCTGCTCATATCCTGAGACGAAGTTCACTGCCGCGCGGGTGGCCAGCGGTGGAGCCACCGCCGAAAACGAAGACGGGCTGAGCGGTGATGTTTCAGCAACGCCCTGCCAGCCGGCGGTCTCACCGGGCAATGCCGTTTCGTCGCTGCCGACGGTCTGGCCATCCGCATCGACGAATCGCAGGATGACGCGGCCATGGGCCGGCCGATCCCGCCAATCGCGGTCATGGCCATCGAGCCGGAATCGCAGTCGCGTGCCGCGTGGCGGGGGTAATGCGTCGGGAGGCAAGGCCCCCGCGGAGGCCGCCGCAGCAGCATCGGCCTCACCCTCGAAGGCAAACGTGATCTGCCGCGATGTGGAGGTGATGCGGACGGTGCCCTCGTCTGCTCCTGATGCCGCCTCCTGCGTGATCGGCAGGGAGCGGCCAGCGACGGAGACGCCGGTGATGATCACCTCCGCCCAGCCGCCCCGTGGCATCGCCAGGCAGAGCAGTCCCCACGCGATGATCGGCCACGCTCGCATGCCCATCATTTCACTGCATGAGCCGGCTTTCCGCGAGGGCGTAGATCAGTGACCGGAGGCCGTGGTGTGTTTCCGCGGTCTGCTGCACGATGGCCTCGATCACCTGCCGGTCGGCGAAACTCGGGTCGGTGCCCGTGGCGTAGCGAGAAAGTTGCCTGAGGAAAGCACGGGCAAGCCGCTCGGGCTCGGCCGCGAGGATTTGTTTGAGTTCTTCGACGTTGCCGAACGAGCGGCCGTCAGGGAGCGTACCCGAGGGATCGACCGGCGGCCCGAGGCGGTAATGCACGAGCCAGGCGGTCTGGCCCTTTTCAGGCGGCACCTCCCCTTGGCCGATCGAGCGATAAGCGTCCCCGGTCGTCGTGGGCTTGCACAATCTCGCCCCAGTCGGTGGGCGGGCCTCGGGCGGGCGAGACGGGCGGAGGTTCGAGCGGTTCGCCGAGATGTGTGAGAATCTTCCGGATCGGCCCCGGCTCCGTGATGAACGCGATCCATACTTCGATCGGTGCCCGCGCCGTGGCGT
>CAYZFV010000361.1:0-13197 GCA_964477765.1 uncultured Candidatus Kuenenia sp. | reverse complement strand
CGAGCACCGTGCCGATGAAGCTGAAGAAGAGCGCGAAGCAGACCACGCCATAGGTCATGCGATACAGGCGATCCTGGATTCGCCGGCCGCGGTCGGCCGTGGCGGGGCTGCCGGGCCCTCGCCAGCCTGACCAGATGCGATGGACGATCGCGCACGTGCCGAGCATGCCGGCAAGAAAGGTCGCACCGTAGCCGAGCGTGACGGTGATCACGTGGGTGGAGAGCCAAAACTGCGTGTCGAGCACCGCCTGCAAGACGTGCATCGTGTCGCCGGAGTCGAGGCCGTAGGCCACCATGAGCGTGAGCGCGCCGCTCGCGGCCGCCACGAGATTGCCGATTCCGAATCGCTCGAGCGATTCCAGCGCCAGTCCCGCGATCACGCAGGCCCAGCCGATGAAGACCGCCGATGAATAGAGATTCACGACCGGTGGCCGGCCGGTGAGATAGACCCGCGACACCAGGGCGAAGGTGTGGAGCAGGAAGATGCCAAACAGCATCCACGAGACGAAGCGATTGAGCGGGCCGTGCCAGGCCAGGAAGCTCACGAAGCAGAGCACCGTGGCCAGCACGTAAAGCCACTTGGCGAGGTCGGTCGGATTGAAGCCATTGAGCCAGGTTTCGTAGGACACCTTGGCCAAGGCCGGCCGCACCTCGGGCAGATTGGCTACCGCCCGCTGGTAGTCGGCGAGGGCCTTGTTGAAATCTTGTGGCGTGCCGTCGACCGCGGCGAGCAGATTGGTGACCGGCAGGATCGCCGGGTTGAGCCGATAGGCGGGCATTCCTTCCTGGCCGTCGAGCATGCGGCCCACGATGGCGGTGACGACCGCCGGGTAGAGGGCCTGCCACGATGCGGCCGGCCCCTGCTCCGCCGAGTCGGCTGCGGCGCCGTCGAGCGGCGGAATCACAGCCGGAGGATGGTTGGCGTCGAGCATCTTCGCGCCCCGCATCATGCGGCCGATCTGCTCCAGCATCGACCGCCGCGCCTCTTCGCCTTCCCCGACCGGCTGCGGCATGGGCGGCGTTTCATACGCAAACCGAATCAGGTCGTAGGCCATGAGTTTCTGGTTGATCTCGCCGTACTTTTTTTGCACGAAGGTCCGCTGCTCGGGGGGCACGTCGCGGGCCGCCTCGATCTGCTTCCGGAGCGCCTCCCGGCCCTTCTCCAGTTCCTTGGCGGAGTAGCGATGCCCCTGGCGACGCGTGACATCGAACAGGTCGAGCACCTCCATGGCGTCGATCCGAAATACGGGCGCGTAGTCGGCCCAGCCTGCCGCCGCCATGTGCGCGAGCAGCCACTGCGTGGCCGCAATCCGCCCCTGCGGACTGCCGGCGGGGGCGTCGGCCGGCATGACGACACTCGTGTGGTTGCTGAGCAGCTGCAATGTGGTGCGGGCCACGCTGTCGAGCGGCTTGATCCGCCCTTCGTGCATCATGGGGATCGTGCCGGCTGTCGCCCAGTCGGCGGTGTCGCCAGCCGGCTTTCGCACCCGCGCGGCCGGCAGCACGCAAAAGGCGACAAGCCCCAGGGCGATCGCCGGAATCAGCCAGTCACGGGCCGGCCGCGCGGCTATCGAGGCAGGCGTATCACGCTTTCGCTTCTTGGTTCGCCCGGGGCCGGTGGCTGGAAGGGCGACGTCTTCCGCGCGGGCCGTCTCCCGCTCGTGCCGGCCGGCAAACCGCACGAACGTGCCGCCAAAGTGGACGAGCATGCCCCAGAAGCCGAGCACGCACGCGACGTAGGGGATCAGCCAGCCGGCATTCTCGACCACCTGCAGGCCCGTCATTTCGCCGACCTTCCCGCCCCCGAGATCGACCTGCGAATACTGGCTCTGGTAGAAGGTTTCGCCACGGTAGCGGACCGGATTATTCATCCAGATGCGGCCCTTCTGTTCGGCCTTGCTGGCTGAATCGGTAAAGGTGACATATGACGAGTAGTCGCGGGGTGTGTCACTGGCGGCGTAGTCGAGTTTCCGCACATCGTCGAGCGTCACGGCGTACGGCTTATGCTCGCGACGAAATCGCAACTGGAGCTTCCACGGCTTGCCGTCGGCATCGACCGTGTCGCACTCGTCGTCGCCGGCCCCCATGAAGAGCTGGGCCTGATCGTTCAGAAACTGGGTGACGAGAAACGTGCCGAGATCGCGGCCGGTGCCGTGTTCCTCCACCCGCACGTAGGCCGACGCGATGTTGGTCTTGGAGGAGGCGCCCCCCTCCGGCGGCCGTGTGGTCGCCAGCCACTTCATGCCAAGCCCGGTGGTCGCCTGGTTGGGAGCGACCGGGCCGACTCGCACGACCGATGAATTGGGAAAGAATTCGACGACCCGGAGGTCGAAGGGGAGGCCATCGATCGTGATCGGATCGCCGCCGGCCCGCGCCTTCAGAAGTCGCCCCGAGATCGCCGTCACGGCATCAGTCTCGGCGTTGCTGGTGTCGACGATCGCCAGCTCCGTTTCATCGGTGCGGTAGGCGACGTTGGTGGTCTGCCCTTCCACCAGCGACATTCGTTCCTCGATCTGGCGATCGCCGAAGATGAACTGTCCGAGCATCAAGAGCCCGACGGCCACGTGGATCAACACGTTGCCGCCCCGGGCACCGAACACGAGCACCAGCCCCGCCAGGAGGACCAACGCCGCCGCGCTCGACTGGATCAGCTGCCACATGATCCGCAGCCCGGGATCGTTCATGCGCCAGGCATCACCGCCGACAAACGTGAGCACCGTCACAACCGCTACAACCGCCGCCGTGCCCCCGAGAATGGCCTGCACCATCCGCTGGCGACTCACGAAGGCACCCCAGGCGAGGCCGAGCGCTCCGAACAGCCCGCCGGCCTGCACCAGCCGCCAGACGGTTTGGTAGTCGATCGGCGGTCGGCCCTGGAGACCGTCGGTGCGGTGGCCGGTGAGAATCACTGCCAGCGTGAGGCCCGCGCCGACAAGCGCGATCAGCGTGCCGGCACGCAGCCGCTGCCCATGGGCGGCGACATGAAACCGGGTGATCTTGGCGGCGATCAGATTGATCAGCATCACGAGGCCGATCGTGGCGCCCCCAGGGAAGGGAAACCAGCCCGTCAGTGACGACTCACCAAAAATCGTGACCGGAAAGAAATCGGAGAGCGGCACCCTCGCCACCCAACTGTTGAAATACTCCGCCTTCACTTCAGGCAGGTTTTTCTCGTCTTGGGCCAGCGTCCCCACGAACAACAGGAACGTTGCGGCCAAAAACATCACCACCGTGATCTTGAGTGACCCGCACGCCTTGAGAGCCCGCCACGCCAGATCCCCCGCCGAGGCCTCGGAGGCGAGCGGCTCGGGCCTGACAACGCGAAATGGAGCGGTGGGAAAACTGCCGGTGGCCATCGAAGGTGTCCTTTCAGGCTGGAGTGTGTCAGTTCCAGCGGAGCGATGACACGAAGCGGTGAAAATTCTCTCGTTCTCGCCGGGCGACAGCGGCCCGGCCCTTGAACTTCACAAACAACGACGACGATCCCTCGACCGGCACCATCGCGCCGAGGATCGCTTCGCCCGCGTCGTCACCGGCCGTGGCGGCCGGGCCGAGCAGAAGCACGACAGTCGCCTGAGAGCCATCGACGTCGATGCGTTCGGCATTGGCAATGGCGTCTGCCGCCGCCTGCAGCCGCTGCGGCTCGTCGGCCGCCTCATCGAGTTGGCCCGCCCAACGGGCGACGTTGCTCTCCAGCGTGCCGGAGGCGGGGATGACGGTCACCTCCTGCCGCTCCGAGCCGGAGCCGATCAGCAGCGTGGCCAGGCGCAGGCCGCTGGCCCCTTCGTCTGCCCAGCCTTCCGGGAGGACGTAGCTCACCCGGGGTGAGGCACCCGCAGGCTGCGGCGGGGCGTTGCGGGGCACAACCCGCGCGGTGACGACACGGGGAACGCTGTAGGTGCGAATGTCGCCCGGCTGAACGGTGGCGTCGTCCTGGCACCCGAGTGCAGTGATCGCGGACAGGGTCATGACGATCGCCGGCGGCGTGAGGAAACGAGGCGACGAGATGTCACTGCGAGCAGCCATGGCACCTCCTAGTATAGCGCACCGCGAACCGCAGCCGAGAGACTGCCGGCGGCGAGGCCTACCGCCAGCCGAAGGTTTCGGCCAGAGCGTCCAGCAGCGGATTGGCCAGCGCCGTGCCCTGCGGGCTGCCGATAGTCCGCACCAGATCAAAGGCGACGATCCCGCCAGTGAGGAGGATCAGCGAGCAGCAGACAAGACCACAGATCTGCCAGGTGCTGAAGCGTACGTCGGCGACCATGTCGCCAGGAAGATCCAGCGACCCCGACATCCCGATCCCGCCGCCGAAACTCTGCCCTGACAGCCCTACGGATGAATCGATCCCGGAGGAAAAGAGGTCAGAGGCCTCCGATGCGTCAGCCGAAATATTGATGGAGGCGCTGTGATCGGAATCACCAAGATTGAAGTTTTCGTCGTTGAGCTCACCACCTTCGCCAAGGCTGAAAGCTTCGGCGTCGTCGCCGAGGCCGGCATTTTCCTGCTCCTCTTCCTCGATGCCGAGATCCACTTCATCCCAAGTCTGGATGCCCTCGAGCTCGACCGCCTTCTCCTCGATGAGGACGCCGCTGTCGAGGACGTCTGACAGGGCGGACCCGACCTTGCCGCTCGCCGCATTTGAACCGACAACCAGATCGGCATCGGAACCAACGACCAGAGACGCCGCCGGGCTTTCGAGTCCACCGCTGGCCAACGGGTCACCGAGAATCGGCTCCCCGAGATCGATCGACAGCGTGCCCTCCTCGGCAGGCTCGTCGGCCACCGGCAGCGAGGGCGCCGATGCCGCGATGATCGATTCCAGCTCCAGATCGTCACGATCGAGCGACAGCCTACCGGAGTCGGCGAGCAACACCTCACCGCCGGAGGCTTCGGCGTCGCCCACGCCGATCGCCGGCGCGGAGAGCCCGGAGATCACGTTGGCGGCGTCGCCTCCCTGATCCGCCTCGTCGGCGAGCACGATCACATCGGAGCCGGCGGCATCGTCGGCTTCCAGCAGCACGAGCGATTCAGGCTCTGCTTCCGCCGGGGCCGCGGGCTCGTCGGCCAGTTCGATGGCCGAAAGCGGTTCTTCCATCGTCACGACGGAGGCCGGCTCCGCCTCGATCACCGATGCCGGCTCGAGTTCGAGCACCGCCTCGACATCGAGCGTGTGCGAGTCTTCGGGATCAGGATCGAGTTCCAGAGGCACGGCGTCCAAGCCGGACGTCACCTCGTACTGCGCCACAAGGTCGTCGCCGGTGCCCGCCTCCTCCTCCTGGTCCCGGAGGTATTGATCGAGGTCGTCCGCCTTGAACTTCAGGCCGCTCCCGTCGCGGATCGGATAGAGCTTCTTCCGGTCGACGAGCCGCTGCACGTCGTCTACCGACACGCCCAGTGTCTGGGCGGCCTCCTCGAGCGATAAAAAACGTCCGGCCATGGCAACGCTCTGGTTCGGAAGCGGGTCTTCCCTATCATCTTCGACCCACCACGCTCCATATTCTACGCGGGGCGGTGTCGTCGGGCGCAATCCGCAGGGTCGGAGTCGCCCACTTTAGGGGGACTGGTGTGGCGCGGCCGCGGGAGCACTCATGTCCAGTATTTTCCGCAGGGTCGCCGGTTTTGGCTCGTGAGCGTTGAAATCGCCGAGTTGGAGGTCTCCAGAGATGTCGCGGGAGCTTTTCAGGGTGAGCGTGCCGGCCACCGTGTCGACGTGGTAGATCGCCACGTGACGCTGAATGGGGTCGACAATCAGGAGCGCATGGCGGCATTCATCGAGTGGAAACGTCCGCACCCACATCGGATCGGCGGAATCTTTCGCGGCGGGAACCGCTTGGCTGGTCGGTTCGGCCCAAGCCAGAGGGCACCGGCCCCAGTCGTCAACGGTCAACCAGGCGGCCGCCACAACCGCCGCCAGCCGGTGCCATCGGTATCCGGATTTGAGACGCGCTCGCTGCATGCCGCGAGAAGGTAGGGAGCCCGTGGCTCATCGGGCAAGACCGCTTGTTATCACCGGCCGCCTTCATTGCCCAGCCTGCGCAGCTCGCCCCGGCATGGCTGCCGAGGCGGACTGGACACCCGCGGTGAACACGCCGATTGTTTCGATTCAACCAGCCGGGCAAGAAGAGCCGATTCCAGAAAGTGTCCCGGCTCATTTCGTCGGGGCACAACCTGGTCATCCCGTCGGAGGAGCCGCGCCGTGTCGAGATTCAATACTTTCGCAACCTCGCTGATCCGCTCGCCGCTTCTATGGGGCATGGCGCTCGCCTGCGGCTTCTTCAAGCTGATCCACGATGGTGTGATCGCCGATCCGCTGGTCGTCCGCTATCTGGCGGGCAATTGGATCGAGTACGTCGAGGTCGGGATGTTTTTCATCGGGATGGCGGCTCTTGCCGGGAAGGCACTCGATGTCGCCTGGCAATGGCGGGGCGTTGCCGACGAGCAGATCGACCCGATTCCCGACGGAGGCCAGGATGCGACCGAGGCGGCGTCGTTACTGGCGGCGTTGCCGGAAGAGGATCAAAAGGGCGGCGCGGCGTTTCTCGTGCGCCGGCTTCGCGAGGCCCTCGACTTCGTCGCCCGCACGGGCTCCGCGGATGGGCTCGAGGATCATCTCAAGTATCTCTCCGATGTCGATGCGGCCCGTGCCGCACGAAGCTACGGCCTCGTGCGATTTATCGTGTGGGCGATCCCGATTATGGGCTTTCTCGGCACGGTGATCGGCATCACGGTCGCGATTGCCAGCCTCTCCCCCACGCAATTGGAAAACATCTCGGGCGTCGTGGCCGGGCTCGGCACCGCATTCGACACCACGGCCACCGCGCTCGGGCTGTCGATGGTGTTGATGTTTGTGCAGTTCCTGGTCGATCGCTCGGAGCAATCGCTGCTCGCCGAGGTCGACGTGGTGGCGTGGGAGACGCTTGCCGGCCGTTTCCTGCCCGGGCCGACGGCGGGCAATGCGTCGCTGTTGGGCGTGATCGACCATGCCGGCAACACGTTGCGTGTGTCGCTCGAAAAATCGATTCACTCCGTGCTCGCCGCCTGGACCGAGTCGTTGACCAGCGCCCAGGCCGGCCTCCTGGCCGAGCATGAAGATCGCTGGGCGACAGCCGCCGACTCGTTGGCAACGGCGATGCGGGCGATGGAGACGCAGCATGCCAAGATAGCCGGCCAGACGGAACTGCTGGCCAACGTCGTGCAGGCCACCCGCGATCTCACGACCCTCGAGAAGTCACTCAATGACAACCTGGCCACGCTCGCAGCCAGCGGTCGCTTCGAGGAAGTCTTGGCCACCTTGGCCGCCTCGACCCAGTTGTTGGCGGCCCGCGCGGGGGCGGTGGGTGCTCCGCGGCCCGTCGAGCTGGCTGGCGTGAGCCCCAGCGGAAAGGCCGCATGAGTCGCTTTCGGCCCGCCGAGGGCCCAGCCATCTCGCTCTTTCCCTTCCTTGCCGTGCTTCTGTGCACGATGGGGGCGCTGCTTGTTTTGCTCGTGCTCTTCAGCCGGGCGAGCAGCCAGCCGGGCGAGACAGCCGAGCAGCAGCAGGCCCAGGCTCAGGAAGAGGCCGACCTCGCGCTTGTGCGGGATTCGCTGGCCTGGCGGCTCGAGCAGGTGAAAACGATCAAGGCCAAGACGGCCGACGACCTGACCAAGGCTCGACTGCAGCTGGCGGGAATCGAAGAGCACGTGCGGAAACTGACCGACGAACTCAACGGCTTGGAGGGCGAGGCGGCCGCGCTGGCCGCTTCCGACTCGTCGATGCTGGTGAACGACGAGGAACTCGCCCGGCTCGAGGAGCGACTGAAAAGCGCCCGCGAATCACTCGACGAAAAGCGTCGGGATCTGGAGAGCCGGCCGGCAAAATACGCCGTGATCGCCTACGAGGGCCCATCCGGCACGCATCGTCGTCCTCTCTATATAGAGTGCTCGATCGAGGGCGTGTATCTTCAGCCGGAGGGCATCCGGCTCACGCCCAGCGACTTCGAGGGGCCGTCGGGCCCGGGCAACCCGCTCGCCAGTGCGCTCCGCGCAGCCCGCGAACATATCGCCAACACCACCCCCGGAGGCGGGGAAACGGCGGTCCAGCCCTATCCGCTCCTGCTCGTTCGCCCGTCGGGCGTGATGGCCTACTATGCCGCGCGAGATGCGATCCAGTCGTGGGGGAGTGACTTCGGATATCAGCTGATCGACGAAGATTGGACACTCGATTTTCCGCCTCGCGATCCGGCGTTGGCCGAGGTGGAGAAGCGGGCGATCGCGGAGTCGCGGGAGCGGCTGGCGTGGCTGATGTCGCGGCGGTCGGCACGGCCGTCGCGGCCGACCACGCAATATCGTGCCGCCACCACCCGCGGCGGCGTGGTCTCCAACGACGGCCCGAGCGTGCTCGGCGACCAGTCGCAGTGGGACTGGAGCCGTCAGCAGGCAGCCCGTGGGATTACCGGCGGAGACGGCTACGGCGGCGGCTTTGGTGGCGGCGGCGGTGAAGGCATCGGCAATGGCACAGGCGTTGGCCAAGGCGTGGGAGTTGCAACGGGGGCCGTTGCTGCCACCGGGAATGCTGGTGGCAGTGTTGGTGGCAACGCCGGAAGTATCGCCGGTGACGGCGACCCACAGGGTGGCCTCGGCGATCGCTACGGTAATTCCAGTCAGGGGCCGGCGCGTCCGTTCGGCGGGGCAGGCAGCGGCTCGGTGTACGGCGACCAAGGAACGGGCGCCGGTGGCATGAGTGGAGCGGGTGGCATCGGCGGCGAGATCGCCGGTGGCCAGCCCGGCATGAGAGGTGGTGATCCGAATGGTGGCGCCGGTGGAGCAAGTGGTCCGGATGGAAGCTCTGCCGTGGCCGGCCAGCCGTCGGGTGGCATGGGTGGCATGGGTGGCACGGGTGGCACGGGTGGCACAACGCAGGGCCCTGCCGGGTCGGCGGCCGGCGGCGCGAGCAACGCGACTGCAGGTGGCGCCGGTGGCGGCGCCGGCATGGGTGGTCCGCAACTGCCCGGCATGCTCCAGCCAGGCGGCGGTGCGGGCGGTCCCGGAGGCAGCAGCCCGTCGGCCGGCATGTCACCGGGATCGATGGCCGGTGCCCGCGGCAAGAACTGGGCCAGCCTGGCGACGGCCGATCGCCCCATCCCGCTCACACGGCCGATCCACATCGAATGTTCGTATGACGAGCTGCGGGTCTTCGACGACAGTGGCCGTGCGGTCGTCAACCGCATTCCGCTGGGGCCCGACACGACGGAGTCGATCGATCCACTCGTGAAGGCCGTGCATCGCCGCGTCGAAGGCTGGGGGCTGGCGGGCGACCGGATGTATTGGAACCCGCAGCTCGTGCTTTCCGAGACGGCCGACGGCCGGTCACGACGCGAAGACATCGAGCGGCTGCTGGCCGATAGTGGCCTCGAGACGCGTCGCAAAGGCGAAGAAGACGCCGTCCGCCGGCTGCCCCCGGTCTATCCCGCGAGTACACGACGCCGAGCCCGCTGACGACCGACGAGGAGACCTTTCCATGCCACGCTATCGTCCTCCGGAAGCCGAATCGGCCGGGCAGGATTCCTTCCTCGATGTCGTGACCAACATCGTCGGCATCCTGATCATCCTTGTCATGGTGATCGGAGGCCGCGTGCAGCAGCTGGTGTTCGACGCACCGCCACCGGTTGACTCCCAGGCGGAGGCTCTCGCGCGGGAGATCGAAGCGTTGGAGGCGACGGTGGCGATCACGGAAAACGAGGTGCAGCAACTCGTCGAGCAAGGCGAGAAGATCACCCTCGCGGCCGTCGGGGCCAACGAGGCCCGTGTGGAATTGGCCACGGCTGTGGCGGCCGCAACCCGCGAAATGGAGCAGCGGAAGGCGGCTGCCGACTCGGAGCGGGTGAAGGTGGCGGAGGCGGCGGCGAAGAAGCAGCGGCTCAAGGCGGAGATCGAGAAGACGGAGCTCGAGGCGCAGGGCTTGGCCCACGCGCCGCAGACCTCGGAGAAGGTGCTCGCCTACCCGACGCCGATCGGCCGCACGGTGACGGGCGAGGAGATCCACTTTCGCCTGGAGGGCGACCGCATCGCCTACATCCCGCTCACCGAACTCTTCGAACTGGCCAAGGGACAGACGCGGCGGCAGCAGGGTGACCTCGCCTCGATGTCGAACCGCATCGAGACCGTCGGGCCGGAGCAGGATTTCACGCTCGACTACGTGATCGAGACGAAGATCGATCAGGCCCGCGGGCAGGTGCTTGTGCGGTCGCGGGAGTGGGTGGTGCGGCCGGTGGGGCCGGGCATCGGCGAGCGGGTGGAGGCGGCGTTGGGGAGTCATTCCCGGTTTCGGTCGCTTTTGGCCGATGCCACGCCCGACGTCACGATCACGCTCTGGTGCTATCCCGACAGTTTCGAGGGCTTTCGCAAGGTGCGGGAGGAGCTCTACAAGCTCGGCGTCGCCACGGCCTGCCGGCCACTGCCCGAGGGTGCCCCGATCGGCGGCTCCACCGAGGGGAGCAAGTCGGTGGCGCAGTGACGGCGATGCAGGAACATTGTGGCGACGTCAGCTTGCGCCGGCGGGCATTCCGAAGAAAGCGGCGGCGTTGCGGAAGGCGATGTCGCGGACGCGCCCTTGAAGCAAGGGCATGTCGGCCGGCAGGAGCCCAGCCTCGACGTCTTCGCCCAGCATCTTGCAGAGCAGCCGGCGGAAATACTCGTGTCGCGGATATGAGAGAAAGCTGCGCGAATCGGTGAGCATGCCGACGAAGTTGGCCAGCAGGCCGAGTTGCGAGAGGGCGTCGATCTGCCACCGCATGCCGTCGAGTTGGTCGAGAAACCACCAGCCGCTACCAAACTGGATCTTGCCGCGAACGCCCTCACCTTGAAAACTCCCGCAGAGCGCGGCGAGGGGGTAGTTGTCGCGGGGATTGATGTTGTAGACGATCGTTTTCGGCAGGCGGCCCCGAGATTCAAGCTCGTCGAGATAACCGGCCAGGCCCTCGATCTGCGGGAAGTCACCGATCGAGTCGAAGCCGGTGTCGGGGCCGAGGTCGCGAAGGGCCCGCGAGTTGGGGTTGCGGAGCGGGCCGAGGTGGAGCTGCTTCACCCAGCCGCGCTGAGCGTCGAGTTCACCGAAAGACACCATCAGAAAGCCACGGTAGGCATCGAGCGCCGCACCGGAAACGGCCTCTCCACCGATCGCCTTGGCGTAGGCTGCGGCGGCTTCCGATCGTGTGCCCCCGCGGCCGAAGGCGTGGTTCAAGCCGTGGTCGGAAAGACGGCTGCCCGAGTCGTGGAAAAATGCATGCCGCGCGTCGATGGCGGCCAGCAGCCCGTCGAGCGTTTGGCAGTCGATGCCCGCGGCCTGTTCGAGCCGCGCGACCCATGGCCGCAGGATGTCGGGCCGGTCGGCGGCGAGCGCCTTGTCGGGGCGAAAGGCGGGATAGACCGCGGTGCCGATCCCCTGCGCCGCGATCGCGGCATGTTGGGCGAGGTCGTCGCCGGGATCGTCGGTGGTGCCGACCATCGCCACGCGGAAGTGCTCGAGGAGCGATTGGGCCGAGATGTCGGCCAGCCGTTCGTTGGCCGCCACCCAGATCCGTGGTGCCGACGCCTCGTCGAGCACGTCGTCGATGCCAAACACACGGGACAGCTCGAGGTGGGTCCAGTGCCAGAGCGGATTGCGCAGCAGCCGCGGCATCGTGCGGGCGTAGGCGAGAAACTTCTCGTAGGGCGGCGCATCGCCGGTGACATGACTTTCGGGCACGCCGTTGGCCCGCATGGCCCGCCACTTGTAGTGATCGCCCCCGAGCCAGACCTCCGTGAGGTTTGCCCACTGCTTGTCGGTGGCGATCTCCTCCGGCGGGAGGTGCGTGTGGTAGTCGTAGATCGGCTCCTCCGCGGCCGCCGCATAGAGCTCGCGGGCGGCGTCGGTCGAGAGGAGAAAGTGGGGGTCGGTGACAGGATTGGCACGGCGTGGCATACGAG
The DNA here is from genome assembly GCA_964477765.1 of uncultured Candidatus Kuenenia sp. Taxonomy (GTDB): domain Bacteria; phylum Planctomycetota; class Planctomycetia; order Pirellulales; family UBA1268; genus CACORA01. Next base: position 1,255 of record CAYZFV010000361.1, on the reverse strand, counting down.
ATTTCAGTCAGGAGGCTGGGGCCGCGGTCGAGTGGACGGGGGCTGAGGTGGCTGCGCGGATGCCGTGTTCCGCGGCAAAAGCGAGTTGGTCGAGTTCGTCGAGCGTAATCGAGAGCGGCGGCATGATCACGACCACGTCGCCCAGTGGCCGCAGGAGCGCCCCGTGTCTCCGGGCGGCGAGGCAGGCCCGCATGCCCCGCTGCTCCTGCCACGGAAAGGGCCGGCGGGAGACCTTGTCGGCGACCAGATCGAAGCCGACCGTGAGGCCACACTGCCGCACATCGCCCACATGGTCGAGGCTTGCGATCCGCTCGGCATGCTCCCGAAGCCGGTCGATCTTGGCGGGCAACTGCTCCAGCAGTCGCTCGTCGCGGAACACGTTGAGCGACTCGAGCCCCACGGCCGCCGCCAGCGGGTTGCCGCCGTAGGTGTGGCCGTGAAAAAACGTCCGTCGCTCGGCATGCGTGCCGAGGAATGCCTCCCACACACGGTCGGTCGTGACCGTGGCGGCCATGGGCAGATACCCGGCGGTAAGGCCCTTGGCGAGGCAGAGGATGTCGGGGCTGACCTGCTCCTGCTGACAGGCAAACATCGTGCCGGTGCGGCCGAAGCCGGTAGCCACCTCGTCGAGGATCAGGAGGATATCGTGTTTCTTTGTGAGCTCGCGGACGCCGCGGAGATAGCCGGCGGGGTGCATAAGGATGCCGCCGGCCGCCTGCATGAGCGGCTCCATCACCATCGCGGCGATGTCGCCGGCATGTTCGACGAAGATGCGTTCGAGGTGCGCGAGCGCCGCGGCACAGGACGGCGCGGCCCCGCCCGTGGCGTGATCGGGCCCGCTCGGCGAGGGCACGCGGATCGCCTCGAAGGTGAGCGGCATGAAGAGCGCCGTAAACCGATCGACTCCGCCGACACCGATCGCGCCGAGCGTGTCGCCGTGGTAGGCATCGCCGATCGCGACGAATTTCGTGCGTTGCTGCGGCCGCTGCCGGTCGGCCTGCAGCCAAAACTGAAAGGCGATCTTGAGCGCGGCCTCGATGGCGGTCGAGCCGTCATCGGAGAAAAAGATCCGCGTGAGGCCCGCCGGCATGATCTCGACGAGCCGCCGGGCAAACTCGACCGTCGTGGGATTGGAGAGGCCGAGGTTGGTCGTGTGGGCGACCTTGCCGAGCTGGGCTGTGACCGCGGCGTCGAGCCGTGGATGCCGATGGCCGTGGACGTTGCACCACATGCTGGCCGAGCCGTCGAGATAGCG
>CAYZFV010000360.1:0-2726 GCA_964477765.1 uncultured Candidatus Kuenenia sp. | reverse complement strand
CGGCACCGACTTCATCGGCATCCACCATGTGCAGCGGTTCCTCGAGCCGATGGAGGGCCACCGCGGGCCACTCTTCTTCTACCTGCCGGCGCTCCTCGTGGGGCTGTTTCCATGGTCGATGTTCGCGATCCCGACGGCGCTCGACACCGCGCAGCGGCTGCGGGGCGAGGCGCCGGGCCGCGCCACCGCGATGCTGCTCCTCGCATGGCTGGCGACATGGATCGGCATCTTCTCGCTCGCCCAGACGAAGCTCCCCAACTACATCCTGCCGGCCTATCCGGCTGCCGCTCTCCTCGTGGCCCTGTTTCTCATCGAGTGGATGCGGAGCCCGACGCCGGCCAGCCGCCGCTGGATGCAGATCGCACTGTGGCTGCTCATCGGCATCGGCGGCGCGACTGCGATCGGCTGTCTCCTGGCACCGACACTCCGGTTCGGGGGGCGAACCATCCTGGAGATGGCCACCGCGGCCGAATCGGCGGCCGGGATTCTGCGGCTCGCGGCCTGGAGCGGTGGCATCATGGCCGTGGGGGCGGCGACGTGTCTCTGGCTCGTCGCCCGCGATCGTCGATCGGCCACGCTCGTCGCCTATGGCGGTACGGCCGTAGCGCTGGCCCTGTTTTTGTTTGGCTTCGTGGCCATCGCCGCGGGCCGGCTCCAGCCGGCCTACGAACTCGTGCGGATCATGCGGGAGCACGGCGCCACCGAAACGACGCCGCTCGGCCAGTGCCGGTATTCGCAGCCGAGCCTGGTGCTCTACGGGGGCCGACGGGTAGCGTCCTGCCGGGATGCCGAAGGCTGCCGGAAGTTCTTTACCGACCATCCCGACGGCATGCTTGTGGTGCGGATCGCGGAGCAGGAGAAAGGAAAGGATCTTCTCCCCGCGGGCACAGACGACATCCGCTCAGAAATCCCCGGATCAGTGGTCCTCGGAACCGTAGCCGACTTTCCCAAGCGAAGCCGGCTGCTCGTCGTCCGCCGCGCGGATTCAGCGCGCTGATCGCAAAATCCAAGAACGGCGGCCCGAAATCGGCGGCAAAAATCCGCTGTGGGGCCGCTACTTGGCGAGTTCGGCTTCGATCGCCGAGACGAGCTTGGCGTCGGCCGGAGCCACGCCGCTCTTGAAGCGGCCCACGACCGCTCCGTCCTTGCCGATGAGGAACTTCTCGAAGTTCCAGCTCACTTCGCCCTGCGGGTCGGCCGCCGCGGTGAGCGATTCATAGAGCGGCGACTTCCCCGAGCCCTTGACGGTGATCTTGGAAAACATCGGGAACGTGACTCCATACTTCGACGAGCAGAACTCGGCGATCTGGGTATCGCTCCCTGGCTCCTGGGCCCCGAAGTCATTGGCGGGGAAGCCGAGGATCACGAAGCCTTTGTCTTTGTAGTCGTCATAGAGTTTCTGCATCCCCGCATACTGTCCGGTGTAGCCGCAGCGGCTAGCCACGTTCACGATCAGGACGACCTTGCCCTTGTAGTCGGCCAGATTCACGGCCGAGCCGTCGATCGCCTTCATCTCCCCGGTAAGTGGCGTCGCGGCCATAGCCGAAAGGTTTCCACCCATGAAGCCAAGAACCATCGCAGCCAGCGAGACACGAAGAACAAGTCGGTTCCTGATCATGAGTACGCTTCCTTCGTCGTGACAAATCTTCGTGGCGACCGTAACCGGCAATCCAACCCAACCCGCTGATCAGCAGCCAGTGCGACGACGGCGAGCCGCCGCGATGCCGCAGAGGCCGAGGGCCGTGGCGGCCAGAGCGTAGGTCGAGGGCTCGGGGACGGCGGTGACGGAGGCGCTCATTCCCGAAGTGGGGGCGGCATACCACCCCAAAGTCGGATCCTCCTCATCAAAAATTCCATACCGCAGAGCACCCGCGGCGGCGTATCCCGAATCATTGCGAGCGATCGGTGCAGTATTAGCGAAATTGTTAACCCAGCTACCGATCGTTTCCGGTTCTGGCACGATCCAATACGTAGTGGATGCCGATAGTTGGGACGCACCAAAACTGAATGTGTACTTGGCGGTGTCGCCAATCGCCAAAGCGCCAGAAGTGAACAGAGGCGTGCTCGCAGGCTTCCCTGAGTCGTCTGCATAGATGCCCACGCTGATGTTCACGGACGACGGCGGCGTTGCTCCGAAAAGCCCGAGCGTCACGCTCTGGAGCGTAAGGAAATTGACGCTCGCACCAGTCGTGAAGCCGACTGCCAGACGCTGCGTTGCGTCGGTGTTCGGGGGGTTATTCCCAAAATCCGTCACGACACCTCCGAGATTGCCGGTGCCAGTGGCACCCAAATTCCCAAACACAACTTCCGCGTGAACTGTCGTGGCCCCCAGCGGGACAGCCAAGGCCGCGACGAGGGCAATCGCACCGATCCGTGGAACGCGGGAAGTCATGGTGAGCCATTCCTTTGGAATGTAGGGTTTTAAGACACCCCACCCACAGCGAACCGCGTGCCAGAAAGGTTCTCGCGACACGAAAGGACCGAACATTCCACAAAATAACCGTGAATAGACACGTAATTGCCGGCAGAGCGGGCTCGCTACAGGGCCGTTCCACAGCACAAAAAAGTGACTAGTTTCCTGGTTCTCGGGAAATTCATTGCGGCTTGGCAGGAAACCAGTATGCTCTTTTCCGGAAACGAATTCCCTTTGGGACGAAATTCGCCATGTCGTCAGACCATGCTTCAGACACGCAACCCGAGCCGGCCGTGGGGGATGGTTCGACCGA